>NZ_JBHWJL010000005.1:0-47975 GCF_042731495.1 Streptomyces sp. NPDC059853 | reverse complement strand
GGCGTCGTCGAGGTCGCCCCCGAGCGTGGCCAGTTCGTGCAGCGCCAAGGGGTTGCCCCCGGCCTCCCGGACCATGTTCCGCGTCGTCGCCTCGTCGGTGAGCGGCGCCACGGCCGCCACAAGCTGCCACGCGCTCTCGTCGCTCAGGCCGTCGACCCGCACGTCGGCCACACCTTCCCAGGGCCGGGCGGCCGGATCGCAGTGATCGGCAAGCACGACCACCACGGGATGCGCCCCCACGCGTCGGGCAACGAACCCCAGGCACAGCGCGGTGGCCTCGTCGAGCCACTGCCCGTGGTCCACCACGACGAGCACAGGCTGCCGCTGGGCGAGCCCGCAGAGCAGCGACAGCACAGCCGCCCCGACCACCAGGCGATCCGTCGGCTCACCGTTCAGCCCGAGCGCGGCACGCACAGCAGCAGCCTGGGCCGTCGCCAGCAACTCGACACGATCGGCCAGCGGCCGCAGCAGCCCGTGCAGACCGGCGAAAGGCAGGTCCGACTCGGGCCGGGTGGCCGAGTGGCTCAGCCGGACGAAGTCCGCGGCCTGGCTGTGCACGTAGCGAAGCAGTGCTGACGTGCCGATACCCGGCTCGCCCCACAACACGAGCGCGCTGCCGCTCCCGCCGCGGGCCCGCGTCAGCAGCCCGTCGAGAACCGCGGTCTCCTCGCGGCGTCCGAACAGCTCCGTCGGCGCTGCCGCTGTCGCAGTTCCGTCACCGTGCCCGCCATGCCCCACCCGCGTCACGCCCCGCGTTCGGACTGGACGAGTTCGCGGGCGCGCGGCGCGACCTCGTGACCGAAGAGGTTCAGGTCGGCAGGCTCGTCCGAGGCGAGGATGAACCCCGAGGTTCCGTACTGCAGGGCGATGTCGGCGAGTTGTTCGGCCCAGTCGCCGGGATCCGCCTGCAACAGGCCGCCGCTGCCGCTGGTGAAACGGCCGCTCAGGTTGAGCAGGCGGCTGACCGCCGCGGGTTCGCGTCCGGCGGCGGAGGCGGCCTCGTCAATCTGCTCGTTCATCGCGCGCAGCGATGCCGGGCCCTCGGGCAGGAATCCGAGGGAGGGCAGCCAGCCGTCGGCGATCCGGCCGGTCAGCCGGAGCATGCGCGGCTTGTAGGCACCGATGCGGATCGGGATGCGATGGGCGGGCGCCGGCCCGCGCTTCGCCCCGGTCACGGCGTAGAACTCCCCCGTGACGCGGAGGGGACCGGTCTCGTCGGTGGCCCACAGCCCCCGGATCACGTCGACGGCCTCCTCCACCGCCCGTACGGCCTGGGCCGGTTCGAGCCGGCGGCCTCCCATCGCGACGATGCCGTCCCAGAACGCGCCCGCGCCGATGCCGAGTTCGACTCGTCCGCCGGTCAGCCGGTCCAGGCTCGCGGCGGCCCGGGCCAGCACGGCAGGGGGACGCAGCGGAAGGTTCAGCACGTTGCCGCTGATCCGGATCCGTTCGGTGCGTGCGGCGACGTAGGACATCAGGGTCCAGGTGTCCTGGAACGCCGACTGGTAGGGGTGGTCCTGGAAGCTGACCAGGTCGAGGCCGGCCCTCTCGGACGTCAGGGCCAGCTCGACCGGCGCCTGAGGCGGGCGGGCGGTGGGGGTGATGAAGCTGCCAAACCACAGTTCGTGGCCGTAGTCGCTCATGGGGCGCCTCCTCCGGGGTGGTTCGCGGCGGGCGTGAGGGCGAAGTTGTCGCCGAACACGCACTCGGGGTCGTAGACGCTCTTCAGCTCACGCAGACGCGAGAGGGTCCGTGGGTGCCAGGCCGCGGCGATCCGCTCGGGCCGGAGGCTGGTCTCGAAGCTGATGCAGAGGCCGTCGAGGAAAGGGCTCAGCCGGACCCGGGCCCGGTCGACCACCTCGTCGGCACCGCCCATCACCACGAGCGAGAAGTTCGCGTCGCGGCGCGCGTAGGCCGTGGCATCCGAGGGAACATCGGCGACTGCGCCGCCGACCGAGCGGAGCTGGAACCAGCCGATCGCGCCGCTGCGGATCACGCGAGCCGCGGCGGCGAACTGCGGGGTCACGTGCCGGAGAAGACCGCTGCGTGAGACCGGTTCACCGTGGGAGACCGGTGGGTCGTCGCTCGCGTTGTCCATATCGTCGTCGGCGGTTCCGGCCGGGATGACCAGCAAGTACAGTCCCCACTGCTCGGCCAGGTCCACCATTTCGGCCAACCGGTCGGGCCCGCAGCCGGTGTCAGAGGGCAGGTGCAGCCCGAACCTCAGCGCGTGCCCGTAGTTCATCGCGCGTGGTGACGGGCCGAGTGTGCGTTCATGGACCAAGGCTGCACGGCGATGATCACAGGCAACAAACGGGACATGACCAGGTCATCAAAAGTGACACGCTCCGCTATTGTGACCGTATGACCGGTCCTCGACAGCCCGATGATTCCTCCGCCACCGCGGGCCAGAGCCGCCCGGAAGCGGGCTACGAACACATCGACGACGACGTGTGCCGCAGTTTTCAGCGCTCGGTCGAGATCGTGGGCAAGAAGTGGAGCGCCGCGGTGCTCCTGGCGGCGATGCGGGGCGCGCGCCGATTCGTCGACTACCGAGCGCGGATCCCCGGAATCTCGAACCACCTCCTGTCCCAGCGTCTGCGTGAGCTCGAGGGCTACCGACTCATTGAGCGGCTCGTGGTACCGACGACGCCGGTCCAGATCACGTACCGGCCCACCGAACAAGGCGCCAGCCTGATGCGTGTCCTGCATCCGCTGATCGAATGGAGCGCCAAGAACGAGGACATGGACACCTGACGAGCTGGTCGCATGCCGCCCACGCACCCGATCCGTTGCGTACGGGGACCGGTGTTTGCGCGGGCGGCCGCTCGCGGTGTGGTTTCCACGGTGCGGGGACAGGAACTGGTTACGGGACCAGGACGATCACCCAGGAGCTTCTCCAGGAACCAGCTATCTCACCCTTCACAAACCCGCTGCTTGACCATCACGGAAGCCTTGGACGGGATGGCCGAGCGGCAGGGCCGGCCGCTTGCGCTGCCCCTCCAGCAGTGCGCCGGTCGGGCGTCGCGGTCAGGGCAACGTCACTACCTGGGCCGCGTGGGCCAGTCCGGCGCCGAAGCCGACCAGAAGTGCCGGGTCGCCGCTGGACAGCGTGCCCTTGGACAGCAGTTCGTTCAGGGCAAGTGGGATCGACGCGGCCGAGGTGTTGCCGGCCGTGACGACATCCCGGGCCACGACGGTGTGCGGGGCGAGGCCCAGGGACGCGGCGGCGGTGTCGATGATGCGGGCGTTCGCCTGGTGGGGCACGAAAGCGGCGAGATCGGCGATGCCAATGCCCGCCCGCTCCACCGCCTGCCGGGAAATCTCCGGCACGGCACGGCTCGCCCAGCGGAAGACCTCCGGGCCCGTCATCCGCAGCGTCGGCCACGGACCGGGTGTGTCTCTGGTGGCCAGCCAGGTACGGTCATGGGCGATCATGTGGTGCCGTTCCCCGTCGGAGCCCCACACCACCGGGCCGATGCCCGGTGTCTCGGAGGGGCCCACCACCACAGCTCCGGCGCCGTCGCCGAACAGGAACGCCGTGCCGCGGTCCCCAGGATCGACGATGTCGCTCATCTTCTCCGACCCGATCACGACGACGTTGAGGACGTCGCCGGAGCGCACCAGGGAATCGGCCAGACCGAGGGCGTAGCAGAACCCCGAGCACGCAGCAGCGACGTCCAGGCTGCCGGCGGACCGGGCGCCCAGCTGATGGGCCACACGGGGTGCGGCGGCCGGGCCCTGTTCGAGGAAGGACATGGTGGCCAGCAGCACCATGCCCACGTCGCTCGGGTGGATGCCGGACCGGGCGATCGCCTTGCTGGCCGCCTCCACCGCCATGGTGATGACGGTCTCGTCGGGACCGGCGAAGCGTCGGGAGACGATACCGGAACGCCGGCGGATCCACTCGTCGCTGGATCCGATGCGCTCGCAGATCTCGTCGTTGCCCACCACGCGTGTCGGCCGGTACGCGCCGACGCCGAGAATGCGTGATCCGGGGCGGCGATCGGGCGCGCGGAGACGGGCCATCACAGTTTCCCTCCGATGGCGGCGGTCGCCGCTGCGCTCACGGTCCGCAACGTGCTCTCCCGGTAAGCACGCATGCAGGCGCGGCGCTGTACCTTGCCGCTCGAGGTCTTCGGCAGCGCACCGCGCCGGACGACGAGGACGTCGTCCGGGGTCATCCGGTGTGTCTCCCGTACAGCGTCGTGGACGCGTCGACGCACGCCCTCGGCGCCCACGGAGTTCAGGACCCGGCCGTCGGCCTCGACGACCACCACCAGCCGTTCGCGTTCGCCGTCGTCGAATGAGAAGGCGGCCGCGCAGTTCGGCCGCAGGCCTGGTACGGCGCGCTCGGCCGACAGTTCGATGTCCTGCGGGTAGTGGTTGCGGCCTTTGCGGATGATGACGTCCTTCAGCCGTCCGGTGACATACAGTTCACCGTCGTACCGGAAACCGAGGTCGCCGGTGCGCAGATAGGTGGTGCCGGAGCCGTCGTCGGCGAGGCGTGCGCGGAAGGTGTTCTCGCTCTCCCCGGGCCGGCCCAGATAACCGCCCGCCACGCAGGGGCCGGAGACCCAGATCTCGCCGATCCATGGGCCCGCCAGCTCCTGCCGGAGCTCGGGCTCCACGATCCTTATCCGGGTACCCGCGACCGCGGCGCCGCTGCTCACCGCGGGAACGGCCCCTTCGGCCGACTCGGCGACGGGTTCGGCGACACCGTCGCGCAGGGCGTCGGCGGACAGCCACAGGACGCCGGGCTCGCGGTCGTCACGGGCACCGGTGACCTTGAGGGTGTTCTCGGCCAGACCGTAACCGGGACACATGGCACGGGAGTCGAAGCCGTAGGGTGCGAACGCCTCGGTGAAGGACCGGATCGTGCTCCAGCGCACCGGTTCGGCACCGTTGACCGCCACCCGCCAGCGTGACAGATCGCCTACGCCACCCATCTTGCTTTCTGCAGCGGCCCGCGCGCACAGTTCGTAGGCGAAACTGGGCGCGGCGGTGTGCGTGCCGCCGTACCGGGCCATGGCCTCCAGCCAGCGGGCCGGGCGGCGGATGAAGGCGTCGGGAGTCATCAGATACGAGGGGATGCCGGCCCACAGAGGCATCACGACCCCGAAGAGCATCCCCATGTCGTGGAAGAGCGGCAGCCAGTTCACCACGGTGCCGTGCGGCTCGCAGGGCCACAGCTCGTCGGTTTCGGCGACGTTGGCGAGGAAGTTGGCGTGGCTGACGACGACCCCCTTGGGGTCCCCGGTGGAGCCGGATGTGTATTGCAGTAGCGCGATGTCCCCGGGTGCCGGTGGTGTGGGCGCGCCATGGTCCCCGTCGGGTGTCCGCGCTTCGCCGGCCGGGTCCACGCCGTCGGTGGCCACCAGGGTGAGTCCGGCCAGCGCGGGCAGGTCGCCGAAACGCTCCCGCAGGTCGCGGATGACCTCGGCCGTGGTCAGGACGGTCGACGAGCCGGAGTCGTCGGCGATCCGGCGCAGCCGCAGGACCTCGTCGCTGTGACGTGGGACCTGCACGGGGGCACCGGCCACGCGTGCGTACATGCACCCCAGCAGCGTTCGTACGAACTCCAGGCCCGAGGGATACAACAGTACGGCGCTTTGGCCGGAGAGCCCTGTGACGGCGAATCCGGCAGCCCTTGTCCGGGCGGCCTCGTGCAGTTCGCGGTAGGTGAGGGACTCCTGCGGTTCCTCGCCGCTGCGCAGGAAGACGTAGGCCGTGTCATCGGGCTGCTTCTCGCTGCGCAGCCGCAGGGCGTCGACAAGAGTGCGTACGTCCACATGCGGATCGAGCCGGGTGGCGGTCATGCTGTCAGGTCTCCTTGTCGGTCCTGGCGCCTGTCTCGGGCGGATGTGAGGTGGCTGTGGGGGAGGCGGGGCGAGCGGAGAGCGGCATCGTCACTGTCAGCAGCAGCTCCGGCAGGGGGAGATCTGATGCACGTCCGTAGCGGAGACCGGCCCGGTTCTGCGTGTCGGTACGGTGCCTGTCCGATCGTCCGTGCAGGGTTCCTTCGCTGTCGTTTGCCTTTCGCGGGCGGGAGCGGCCGGGGCGGTGATTGCTGTTCCGGGGGAGAGGGAGGTGTCCTGGCGCACTGAGGACCCGGGCTTGCACACCGCTTGTTCCGGGCCGGCACTGGTCGGCGCACCCCGCCGACCGCAGTGCGCGAGCACCGATCGCCAGCGCCGAGGATCGGAGGGCGGGTTGGCGACGCTGTCGGACAGGACTCTGCCGACTGAGCCGGCCACGAGGGACTCGACGGGCCCCACTTCTTTTCTACTGACCGCGGGCCGAGGTAGCCACGGTCTGCCGATCCCCCCTTCGGCCGGAACGGTGACCGGTGGGCCTCGGTTGAAGATGCTTCGGATGCCGGCTCCACGGCCGGGCGGACCGCGGTAACGGGCGAGGGAGGAGGCCTGGACAGCTCCCCGATCGCCTGGCCGCAGGCCGACAGGGCAAGGCATCTGACGCGCCGTATCCCACACCTGGTTGAAGCCGTCGTACACCTCCGCCCGGCGCGTACCTCCTACGGGGACGTGTCACCTTGCGAATTCGGCCCGGGCCGGACACCGAGGGGCACCGGGGGAGCGAGGCCGTTCGGTACCGACCCATGGTCTGTCGATCCTGTCCAGCGCTCACCCTGGACCCGACAGTCCCTGTCTGCACCAGTGGCGCTGTGTCAGGGTCGTGATGAAGGAGCGGCCGTGGGAGACGTCGCGGAAGACCCCCACACATCCGTGGCCGTGCCCGACCCGTCTCCGCCCCGACGCCCGCACATCACCGGGAGTCCCTGATGAAAGCCATGGTGTCTGTGACGCCCGCGCCTTCCTCGCTGCCACATCCCCACAGTTTCCCGAAGCCGACCGAGTCGTCGCGCCTGCAAGAGGAGTGTGACCATGAGTGACATGGACGACGGCGTTGCCGTGGTGGGGATGGCATGCCGCCTTCCACAGGCATCGACACCGGAGGCCTTGTGGCGTCTGCTCCGCAACGGGGAAAGCGGGATCACCAGCGCCCCTCCCGATCGGTGGGGTACGGGTCGGCCGGGGACCGGGAAGCGGTCCTCGGCTCTCCGGGGTGGTGTACTCGACGACGTCGACCGGTTCGATCCCGGCTTCTTCGGCATAGCGCCGCGCGAAGCGGCGGCGATGGACCCGCAGCAGCGGCTTTTCCTCGAACTGGGCTGGGAGGTCCTGGAGGATGCCGGTGTCGTGCCCGGGTCCGTACGGGACACCGCACTGGGTGTGTTCGTGGGGGCCATGTGGGACGACTACGCCCATCTGGCGTACGCGGACGACACGCTCACCTCGCAGCACACGATGACCGGCATACATCGCGGCGCGATAGCCAACCGCCTGTCGCACGTGCTGGGCTCACACGGCCCGAGCATGGTGGTCGACAGCGGTCAGTCCTCCTCACTGGTGGCGGTGCATCTCGCCACCGAGAGCCTGTTGAGGGGAGAGTCGAGCCTGGCCATCGCCGGCGGGGTCAACCTGGCCTTGCTGCAGCAGAGTTCGGCCATCTCGGCGCGATGGGGAGCGATCTCGCCGGATGGCGAGTGTCACACCTTCGACGCACGGGCCAATGGCTACGTCCGAGGTGAGGGCGGAGGGGCCGTCCTGCTGAAGCCCTTCCGTCAGGCCGTCGCCGACGGGGACCGGATCTACTGTGTCGTCCACGGCAGCGCCATGAACAGTGGCTCGGCCGGCACTTTGACCACTCCCAGTGTCGAGGCGCAGGGCGCGGTGCTCAGGGCGGCCTACCGGCGCGCCGGTGTGGACCCCGCAGGCGTGCAGTACGTCGAGCTGCACGGCACCGGTACCCGCGTGGGCGACCCCGTCGAGGCGGCGGCGCTGGGAGCCGTGTTCGGTCCTGGCCGCGGTGGGACGCCGCTGGCGGTCGGTTCGGTCAAGACGAACGTGGGGCATCTGGAGAGTGCTGCCGGCATCGCCGGGCTCATCAAGGTTGCGCTCTGCCTGCACCACCGGGCCTGGGTGCCCAGTCTGAACTTCGAAGCGCCGCCGTCGGACATCCCGCTCGACCGGCTCAAGCTCGCGGTCCAGCGCGAGCTGCGGACGTGGGAACCGCAAGGTGGTCAGGTGCTCGCCGGTGTGAGTTCCTTCGGCATGGCGGGCGCCAACTGCCATGTCGTCCTTGGTTCTCACTCCTTCGCGCACGATCCCGAACGTGCGGCGCGGCGCGTCTCCCCCGTGCTGCCCTGGGTCCTGTCGGGGCACACACCTGCGGCTCTGCGTGCCCAGGCCGTGGCCTTGGCCGGGCATGTCGACGCTCCACCGGACGACGTGGCGTGGTCCCTGGCTCACAGCCGTACCGCATTCCGCCATCGCGCCGTCGTGCTGGGCGCCACCCTGTCCGACCTGCGGTCCGGCCTCGATGCCGTCGCCGGGCAGCGATCGCATCCCTCGGTGATGACCGGCGAGGCCGGCTCCGGCGGCCTCGCCTTCCTGTTCACTGGTCAAGGCGCCCAGCACCCGCGCATGGGGGCCCAGCTGTACGAGGTGTTCCCCCAGTACGCCGAGGCCCTGGACGAGGTGTGCGCGCACTTCGACCGATCGCTCGACCGGCCGCTGCGCGACATGATCCTCGGCGGCGACGACCTCGACCTGACCAGGTGGGCGCAACCGGCGCTGTTCGCGACCGAAGTGGCTCTCTTCCGGTTGGTGCGGTCGTGGGGGGTGCGCCCGGACGCTGTCGCGGGTCACTCGCTCGGAGAGCTGACCGCCGCACACGTCGCAGGTGTGCTGAGTCTGCCCGACGCCGTACGGCTGGTCTCAGCACGTGGGACCTTGATGCAGGCCCTTCCGCCCGGCGGGGCGATGACGGCGCTCGAGGCCACCGAGTCCGAGGTCACAGCCCTGCTCGCCGACGAGGCGGAGGTCAGCATCGCGGCGGTGAACGGGCCCTCGTCGCTGGTGATCAGTGGCGCCGAAGCCGCGGTCGGGCGGGTGGCCGAGCAGGTGCGTGCCGCCGGGGGCCGCATCAAGCGGCTTCCGGTCAGCCATGCCTTCCACTCACCCCTCATCGAGCCGATGCTGGCAGATTTCGCCGCCGTGGCTGACGGGATCGACTTCCGTGCCCCGGAGATCCCTCTGGTGTCCGGAGTGACGGGACAGGTGGCCACCGAGAGGGAGTGGGGTTCTCCCGACTACTGGGTGCGCCACGCACGCCTGGCGGTGCGTTTCCGCGATGTGGTCCACACGCTGCGCGATCTCGGCGTGAGGACCACGCTGGAATTGGGTCCCGACGCGGCGCTGACGCCCATGGTCGCCGAGTCGTCGGGCGAACTGGCGGCAGTGGCCTCACTGCGGGCCGGCAAGCCGGAAACCGTTGCGCTGATGACCGCCGTGGCCAGACTCTTCTGCCGTGGCGTGGATGTCCACTGGGACGGTCTGTTCGATCGTCCGCGCCGTGCCGACCTCCCCACGTACGCCTTCCAGCGAGAGGGGCACTGGCTCGATGGCGCACCCGCTTCCGGGCCTGAGCAGCGGACCGAGTCGGACCGTGACCTCTTCGCGCCGCACAAGCGGAGCGAGGACGCCCCGCGCACCGTACGCACGGTGCGCGAGCTGAGCGATGCCGTCGGAGCCCAGGTCGCCACCGCCCTCGGGTACGCGGATCCCGCGCTCGTGGACCGGAACGTTCCCTTCTCCGACCTGGGGCTGGACTCCATGACCGGTGTCGAACTGCGCGACGCGCTCAGCGCCATGACCGGTCTCGCCCTGCCCACCGGGTTGCTCTTCGACCATCCCACGGTGGAACGGCTGGCCGCGCATCTGCAGCAAGTGCTGTCCCCCTCCCCGGACGACACGGGGAACGACCCGGTGAGGGAACGGCAGGACAGCGAGCCGATCGCGATCATCGGTATGGGGTGCCGGTTTCCGGGCGGGGTCAACTCCCCGGAGGACCTGTGGCGTCTGGTCATCGAGGAGACCGACGCCATCACCCCGTTCCCGGACGACCGCGGCTGGGATCTGGAGACGCTTTACCATCCCGACCCGCAACACCCCGGCACCTCCTACGTCCGCCACGGTGGCTTCCTGGACGACGCCGCCGGATTCGACGCCGGCTTCTTCTCCATCTCGCCGAGGGAAGCGCTCGCCATGGATCCCCAGCAACGGCTGCTGTTGGAGACCGCGTGGCAGGCCGTCGAAACCGCCCGGATCGCACCGGCCACGCTGCGGGGGACCGAGACCGGTGTCTTCATCGGCGGCACCGACATGGAGTACGGGTCAAGCCTGTACGACGCGCCGGAGCACGTCGGGGGCCAGCTGCTGACGGGCACCAGCGCGAGCGTGATGTCCGGTCGGATCGCTTATCAGCTGGGCCTGCAGGGGCCCGCGCTGACCGTCGACACGGCTTGCTCGTCGTCACTGGTGGCACTGCACCTGGCGGCCCGGGCGTTGCGCGCGGGCGAGTGCGACCTCGCCCTGGCCGGCGGCGCCACCGTCATGTCCTCGCCGGGCATGTTCCTCGAGTTCTCCCGTCAGGGCGGGCTGGCTCCCGACGGGCGCTGCAAGGCGTTCTCCGCAGATGCCGACGGCACGGTGTGGAGCGAGGGCGTGGGCATGCTGGTGGTCGAGCGGTTGTCGGACGCGCGTCGTCACGGGCACCCGGTACTGGCCGTGCTGCGGGGCAGCGCGGTGAACCAGGACGGCGCGTCCAACGGGCTGACCGCCCCCAGCGGCGCGGCACAGCAGCGTCTGATCCGACGAGCCCTGGCTGATGCGCGGCTCGCACCCTCCGAGGTGGACGCCGTGGAAGCACACGGCACCGGAACCGCGCTCGGCGACCCCATCGAGGCCGAGGCGTTGCTGGCCGTGTACGGCCAGGGGCGGCCCGAGGACCGTCCTCTGCTGGTCGGCACACTCAAGTCGAACCTCGGTCACGCCCAGGCTGCTGCCGGTGTCGCCGGCGTGATCAAAATGGTCATGGCCCTGCGTCACGGCACACTGCCGAGGACTCTCCACATCACCGAGCCGACGCCGCGTGTGCAGTGGGCACAGGGCAACGCGGAACTGCTCACCCGCACGCGTCCGTGGCCGGAGAACGACCGTGCTCGTCGCGCCGCCGTGTCCTCGTTCGGGATCAGCGGCACCAATGCGCACGTCATCGTCGAGCAGGCCCCGGAGACCCCTCTCGCGGCGTCCGTCACCAGGGACGACCGATACGTCGCCTGGGTTCTGTCCGGAACCGACGCCGCCGCGCTGCGGACCCAGGCGCTCCGGCTGCACAGCGCTCTTTCCCACCGTGACGACTGGCAGCCCGAGGACATCGCACTGTCCCTGGCGACCACGAGGACAGCGCTGTCCCACCGGGCGTCGGTGACCGGCGCCGGGCGTGAGCACCTGCTGCAGGGTCTGCGGGCCCTCGCCGAGGACGCCGGGGACGGGAAGCGTACCGGCACGGGCAAGTTGGTGGTGCTCTTCACCGGCCAGGGCTCCCAGCGGGTGGCCATGGGACGCGAACTGGCGCGCGCGTTCCCCTGCTTCGCCCAAGAGTTCCAGAAGGTCCGCGACCTGTTCGACCAACCGGTGCGGCATGTCATCGACGGTGACGACGAGGCCGCGCTGAACCGCACCGAGTTCACCCAGCCGGCAGTGTTCGCACTGGAAGTGGCTCTCTTCCGGTTGTTGCGGTCATGGGGCGTACAACCGGACTACCTGGCGGGCCACTCGATCGGTGAGATCGCCGCGGCCCATGTCGCCGGTGTCCTCTCGCTCAGCGACGCGGCCACTCTGGTGACGGCCCGCGGGCGGCTGATGCAGGAGTTGCCCGCAGGCGGGGCCATGGTCGCTCTCCAGGCGTCCGAGGCCGAGGTCGAACCGTTCCTCACCAGCGGTGTCGGTATCGCCGCCGTCAACAGTGCCACCTCCGTGGTGATCTCCGGGGCCGAGGACGAGGTCACTTCCCTGGTATCCCGGTTCCCCGGCCGCAGGTCGAAGCGGTTGCACGTGAGCCATGCCTTCCACTCCCCCCTGATGGACCCGGTTCTGGAACGCTTCCGGGAGGTCGTGGCGGGCCTGCGGTTCGGCGAGCCACGTCTCCCGATCGTGTCCATGCTTACGGGTGCCGTCGCCACCGCCGACGAACTGCGCAGTCCCGAGTACTGGGTCCGGCACGCACGGGGCACCGTACGTTTCTCGGACGCGATCGCGACGCTGACCGGCCTGGGCGTCACCACGTTCCTGGAGGCCGGTCCGGACGCGGCGCTCACCCCCATGGTGATGGAGGCGAACGCCGGCTCGACCGACGTCAGCGCGGTGCCGTTGTTGCGCGCGGACCGTCGTGAGGACGCCACAGCGGTTGCGGCCACAGCCCAGTTGTTCTGCCGGGGACACGACGTCGACCTGGCCGCGCCGACCGGGGACGCCCGGGTGGTGGACCTGCCGCCGTACTCCTTCCGGCGACAGAGGTTCTGGCTGGCACCCACGGAGGGTGCGGCAACGGGCGAGCAGCCGGAACCGGCACACGAAGCAGCACAGGAAACAGCGCCGGAACCGGCCGAGGGAACGTCGCCACACCTGCGTGCCTTGGCAGGGGACGCCTCCGGTGCCGAGCGCCACCGGCTGCTGCTCAACGAGGTCCGAGGCGCGGTCGCGACCGTGCTCGGCTATGACACGCCCGGCGCGCTCGACCCTGCCACCAGCTTCATCGACCTCGGGCTGACCTCGCTGACCGCCGTGGAGCTGCACGCCAAGCTCCAGGCCGCAACGGGCGTTCCACTGCCGGTCACGATCGCCTACGACGCACCCACCGCCCTCGCCGTGGTCGACAGGCTCACCTCGCTGGAGACCCCGACCACGGAGGCCGCCCCAGCGGAAACGAAGGGCGAGCCCGACGAGCCGATCGCCGTCATCGGCATGGCCTGCCGCTATCCCGGCGGTGTGTCATCGCCGGAAGAGCTGTGGCAGCTCGTCGCCGAAGGAACGGACGCCATCGCGCCCTTCCCGGACAACCGGGGCTGGGACATGGAAGCGCTCTTCGACGCCGATCCGAGCAGTTCCGGGAAGACCTACACCCGTCAGGGCGGATTCCTGCACGACGCGGGAGGGTTCGACGCCGGCTTCTTCGGCATATCGCCCCGGGAAGCGCTCGCCATGGAACCACAGCAGCGATTGCTCCTGGAAACCGCCTGGGAGACCTTCGAGCGCGCCGGTATCCCCGTCGACTCGGTACGGGGCACCGCGACCGGTGTGTTCCTGGGCGCCTCGGCCCAGGCGTACGGACCCCTGATGCACGACGCGCCGCAGCATGTCGAAGGACACATGCTCACCGGCGGCCATCCCAGCATCATGTCCGGCCGTATCTCCTACCAGCTGGGCCTGACCGGACCGGCGCTGACGGTGGATACCGCGTGTTCCTCGTCGCTGGTCGCCCTGCACCTGGCCGCCCGTTCACTGCGCGCGGGGGAGTGCACGCTCGCGCTGGTCGGCGGTGCGAACGTCATGTCGCTGCCCGGCGCGTTGCTGGAGTTCTCCCGCCAGGGCGGGCTCGCCCCCGACGGACGCTGCAAGGCGTTCTCCGCCGACGCGGACGGTACCGACTTCGCCGAAGGTGTGGGCGTGCTGCTGGTCGAGCGTCTGTCGGACGCGCGACGCCACGGACATCAGGTACTGGCCGTACTGCGGGGCAGCGCGGTCAACCAGGACGGTGCGTCCAACGGCTTGACCGCCCCCAACGGCCAGGCCCAGCAGCGGATGATCCGCAGCGCTCTGGCCGATGCCGGCCTGGGCTTCCCCGACATCGATGCCGTCGAAGCACACGGCACGGGCACCCGGCTCGGTGACCCGATCGAGGCCGAGGCGCTGCTTGCCACGTATGGAGCGGATCGGCCCGGTGAACCCCTCTACCTGGGGTCGATCAAGTCGAACATCGGTCACACTCAGCACGCCGCGGGCGTCGCCGGCGTGATCAAGATGGTGATGGCCATGCGCCACGGGGTGCTGCCCAAGACACTGCACGCGGAGGAGCCGAGTCCTCATGTGAACTGGTCGGCGGGCAAGGTGGAGCTGCTCACCTCAGCCCGCTCCTGGCCCGGGACCCACCGTCCACGCAGGGCTGGGATCTCGGCGTTCGGCTTCAGTGGCACCAACGCCCACGTGATCATGGAGCAGGGCGACGCCGCGAGGACGGATCAGGGGACCGACCGCCCTCCATCCCCGGCTGTCATCCCCTGGGTGGTGACCGCGCGCAGTGAGTCGGCGCTGCGGGAACAGGCCAGTCGGCTGCTCGACGCGGTGGCGGCAGGCGATGACGACCTCGCGGACATCGGCGCGTCTTTGCTGGAACGCCGCTCGATCCTCGACCACCGGGCCGTCGTCCTCGGGCAGGACCGCGACTCACTGCTGGAAGGACTCATGGCGCTGCGGTCCGCAACCCCCCATCCAGGCGTGGTGACCGGCCGGGCCGCCGGCGGGGACGACGGTGTGGTGTTCGTCTTCCCCGGCCAGGGATCGCAGTGGTCCGGCATGGCCACAGCCCTGCTGGAGACCAGTGAGGTGTTCGCCGAGTCGATAGCGCGCTGCGAGGCCGAGCTGTCCGAGTTCGCCGACTGGTCGCTCCTGGACGTCCTGCACGAGGTTTCCGGTGCGCCGTCGCTGAAGCGGTTGGACGTGGTGCAGCCCGTCCTGTTCGCGGTACACGTATCGCTGGCCGCCGTGTGGCGGTCCATGGGGGTCGAACCCGCCGCGGTCGTCGGGCACTCCCAGGGAGAGATCGCTGCCGCGTGTGTGGCAGGAGCGATCTCCCTGCGGGACGGGATGCGGATCGTGGCGCTGCGCAGTCGCCTCATGGGGGAGCTGAGCGGCAAGGGTGCGATGCTGTCGGTCCCGATGCCCGCTGGACAGCTGAAGGAACTGCTGCCGCAGTGGGGCGAGCGGCTGTCCGTCGCCGCTGTGACGGGTCCGCAGGTGACCGTCGTGTCCGGCGAACCGGACGCGATCGAGGCACTGTTCGCGAAGCTCGGGAATCTGGGTGTCAAGGCCCGCAGAATCGCCGGTGCGGACGTCGCCGGGCACTCCGCCCAGGTGGAGGTCCTGCGGGAACGCCTCCTTGAGATCCTCGCGCCGGTGGCCCCGCGCACCCCGGCCGTCCCCTTCTACTCCACGGTCACCGGTGAACTGCTCGACACGACGGTTCTCGACGCGGACTACTGGTACCGCAACATGCGTGAACCCGTGCTGTTCCAGCCGGCCCTGGAGGCCCTGGCGAGGCGTCAACACCGCGTGTTCCTGGAGGTCAGTGCGCACCCCGTGCTCACCATGGGCGTGCAGGAAACGGTGGAGCAGACCGGCGGCGAGGTGATGGCGACAGGATCGCTGCGCCGCGACCACGGCGGCCTGGACCAGTTCCTGTCGTCGGCCGCGACACTTTTCGTCAACGGGGTCACGGTGGACTGGAGGGCGCTGCTGCGCGGCGCCGCGACGGTGGAACTACCGACCTACGCCTTCCAGCACGAGTGGTTCTGGCTGACTGCGGCCGCCGGAACGGGCGACCGGGCCGGAGCCGTGTCGACCGGCGCGCGTCACCCGCTGGACGCGGCGGTGGATCTCGCCGACGGACGGGGCGCGCTGCTCACCGGCAGGATGTCAGCCGCTTCCCAGCCGTGGCTGACCGGCGAGATGAGGGGAGGGCGAGCCGTCGTGCCCGGCGCCTTCATCACCGACTGGGTCGTCCGGGCCGGCGACCACGTCGGACTCAGGAAGGTCGACAGCCTGCTGATCGGCGCGCCGCTGCTGATGCCCGGGACCGGCGCGATCAGCGTTCAGGTCTCGGCCGGACCAGCGGACGAGTTCGGACGCCGCGAGGTCACGGTCCACTCACGGCCCGACGACGGTCATGATCTGCCGTGGACCCGGCACGCCGTGGCGATACTCAGTGAACATCCGGCCCGCGCCGAGTCCTTGACGGAATGGCCTCCTCCCGGTGCTGTCGACATGGATGTCGAGCAGCTGTACAGGGACCTGGAGGCCGCCGGGCACAGGGTCGAACCTGCCGCACGAGGGATACGCCGTCTGTGGCGTGCGAGGGAGGAACTGTTCGCCGAAGCAGCGCTGCAGGACGACTCCGTTGCCGGGGATGTCACCGGGTTCCCGCTCCACCCGCTGTTGCTGGACGCGGCGACCCATCCCCTGTTGGACCAGGAGCGCGCTGCCGTCGTCTCATGGTCCGGCCTGAGTGTGCTGTCCGAGGGGGCGCGCACCGTGCGCGTCCGCCTGACTCCCGGCCCCGATGGTGCGGCGCTGCTTCTGGCCGACGCGTCGGGGGCGCCCGTGGCCGTCGCGGAAAAGGTGTGTGTCGGGCCGGTGGCCCAGGACACCCCCCGCGTGACCGACGCCGGAGTGCGGGAATCGCTGTACAGCCTGGACTGGAAGAGAATTCCGGTCGATCTGCACGTCACCGAGGACCACGGGTGGTCGACACTGCTGCCGCCGGAGCTGCCGCACGCCGCCACCTGGCCCCTGACAGGTCACCCGGATCTCGGATCGCTGGCCGCGGGCGGGATCCCGGAGGTCGTCCTGTTGCCGCTGACGGGGACCGCCGGCCTCGATGTCCCCGCCGAGACCCACGATCTGGTGCAGAGCGTCCTGGCACTGCTCCAGGCCTGGCTGGCTGACGAGCGATTCGCACACACCCGGCTGGTGATCGTCACCAGCGGTGCCGGGCCCACTGTCCGCGACAGCCGACAGGTCGCACTCGGCGCGGTGTGGGGACTAGTGCGGACCGCGCAGTCGGAGAACCCGAACCGATTCGTCCTGGTCGACCTCGACGATGTCACTCGCGCTCAGGCGGTTCTGCCCCAACTGCTCGCCACCGGTGAAGCACAGATCGCGCTGCGCGGCGACGCGGCGCTGGTGCCGAGGCTGGCGAGAGAACACGCCGAAACCGACCCGGCCGTGACGTGGGACGGCTCCGGCACGGTGCTGATCACCGGCGGAACCGGCGGCCTCGGTGCCCTGGCGGCACGGCACCTGGTCGACGAACACGGCGTGCGCGACCTGCTCCTGGTCAGCAGGAGGGGACCGGAGAGCCCGGGCGCCGATCGGCTGCGATCGGACCTGGAGCGGCGCGGCGCCCGCGTACGGGTGGCGCGGTGTGACGTGACCGACCGGGCCCAGCTCGCCTCCCTGCTCGCCACGGTGCCCGGCACCGCCCCGCTGTCCGCGGTGGTGCATACGGCCGGCGTGCTCGCCGACGGCATCCTCAACTCCCTCACACCGGACCAAGTGGCCGCGGTACTGCGGCCGAAGGTGGACGCCGCCTGGGCACTGCACGACCTCACCAGCGACCTGGACCTCTCGGCATTCGTCGTGTACTCGTCGGTCGCCGGCGTGCTCGGTAACGCCGGGCAGGGCAACTACGCGGCGGCCAACGCGTTCATGGACGCACTCGCCACGTACCGGCACACCGCGGGGCTGCCCGCCACCTCCCTGGCATGGGGGCTGTGGGGAACCGAGAGCGGCATGGGCTCTCACCTCAGCGCGGCCGACTTCCGCCGCATCGCCGACACCGGCGTGACGCCACTCGACGCCGTGCTGGGCATGCGGCTCTTCGACACCGCAGTGGCATCCGGACAGGCGCTGCATGTACCCGCTGTGTTCGATCTGGAAACGCTGCGGAATGATGGCGACACACCGTCGCCCGTGCTCCGCGGACTCGTCGGAGCCGGCCCACGCAGGCAGGCCTCCGAAGGGAACGAAGAGGCCGGACTCGTGGAAAAGCTTGCCGGTCTCCCCGCCGACGAACAGGAACGAGTGCTGCTTTCGTTCGTCCAGCACCACGTGGCCGACGTCCTGGGACTGGCTACCCCCGCCTCGGTCAAGGCGTCCAGCCCGCTCAGGGATCTGGGGTTCGACTCACTGACCGCGGTCACCCTGCGCAACCGCCTCAAGGCGTCCACCGCGTTGACGCTGCCGGTGACTCTCGTCTTCGACCACCCCACACCGAGCAGCCTCGCCCGGTACCTGCACCGCGAACTGGTACCGGACTCCGCACCCCGGGCCGCCGTCGTCGAAGGGCAGGCGGCCGGTCTGATGGACGCCGTAGCGGCCGAGGGGACTCCTCGGACGGCGTCCCTCGACGACCTGGACGGCGCAAGCCTGCTGCGACTGGCCGCCCGGCAGTCATCCCCGCGATCCGGAGGAGACACGTGACGAACGATTCCGTCGAGCCGTATGTCGAAGCGCTGCGCAACACACTGAAGGAAGTGCAGGCACTGCGGCAGCAGAACCATCAGCTGGCGGCCGCGCTGACCGAACCCGTAGCGATCATCGGCATGGCGTGCCATTACCCCGGCGACGCGGACTCCCCGGACGCCCTCTGGCGGCTGCTGCTCGACGAGACGGACGCGATCTCCTCGTTCCCCCAGGACCGGGGCTGGGATCTGGACACGCTCTTCGACCCGGACCCGCACCACCATGGCACCTCCTACACCCACCAGGGAGGGTTCCTCAGCCGGGCCGACCGGTTCGACGCCTCCTTCTTCGGGATCAGCGACCTGGAGGCGCTGTCCATGGACCCCCAGCAGCGGCTTCTGCTCGAAACCGCCTGGGAGAGCGTCGAGGACGCCCGGATCGACGCAACGACCCTGCGCGGGACCAGTACCGGTGTCTTCATCGGCAGCAACGCCCAGGAGTACCCCACGCTCGCGACCGAGCGGCTCGGTGAGGTCGAGGGCATGATCATCACCGGCAGCGCCACGAGCATCATGTCCGGCCGTATCGCCTACCACCTCGGTCTGACCGGCCCGGCCCTCACCGTGGACACCGCGTGCTCCTCGTCGCTGGTGGCTCTGCACCAGGCCGTCCGATCGCTGCGCACACGGGAGTGTGACCTGGCTCTGGTCGGTGGCGCCACGGTGATGTCGACGCCGACAGCGTTCATCGAGTTCTCCCGCCAGCAGGCGCTGGCAAGCGACGGGCGCTGCAAACCGTTCGCGGCCGCGTCCGACGGCACCGGCTTCGCCGAGGGAGTGGGGATCGTAGTGGTGGAGCGGCTGACCGACGCGGTGAGTCGCGGACGCCGGATACACGCCGTGATCAGAGGCAGCGCGGTGAACGCCGACGGGACGTCGAACGGACTGACCGCCCCCAGTGGTCCCGCTCAGCAGCGGGTGATTCGCCGGGCGCTCGCCGACGCGCGGATCAGCGCCGCAGAGGTCGATGTCGTGGAGGCGCACGGCACCGGAACCGAACTCGGCGACTCCGTTGAAGCCGCCGCGCTCCTGGCCACGTACGGCCAGGAGCGCCAGGCCCACGAGCCGCTCCTCCTGGGAACACTGAAACCCAACATCGGTCACACACAGGCATCCTCCGGCATCGCCAGCGTGATCAAGGTTGCGCAGGCGATGAAGGCGGGAGTGCTGCCGAAGACGCTGCACATCGATCGGCCGCACCCCGAAGTGGACTGGGCCGGCGGACACATCGAGCTGATCGACAGAACCAGGAAGTGGCCGGACACCGGACACCCGAGACGTGCGGGTATCACCGCGCTGGGCATGAGCGGAACCAACGCTCATGTGATCCTGGAACAGCACCCGTCCACAGAACCGGATCGCGCACCCGGGCGCACGCCGCCGGTGCTGCCGTGGCCGGTCTCCGGACACTCGGCGGCCGCACTGGGAGCCCAGGCCCGGCGGCTGGCCGAACACCTCGACACCCGTCCCGCCCCACACCCCACGGACCTCGCGTGGTCACTGGCGCACACCCGCGCGGCGCACACCCACCGGGCCGTGGTGGTCGGCAGCGGTCTCGACGATCTGCGCGCAGGGCTGGCGGCCGTCGCGAACGCGCAGCCCAGCGCGTCCGTGGTGACCGGTCAGCCCGTCGCGGGCGGGGTCGGGCTTGTCTTCACCGGTCCCGGGAGCGCCCCCGCCGGCATGGGCCGAGAGCTCTACGAAGCATGTCCGGCCTACGCCAAGGCCCTGGACGAGATCTGTTCGCACCTGGGCGCCGAGACCGGGACCGCGGTGCGGGCCGCGGTGTGGGGAGACCGTGCGCCGCAGCCGCCGGGATGGACACCGCTGGTGGAGTTGGCCTTCGGCGTCTCCTACTACCGGCTGCTGAGCTCGTGGGGCCTGCGGCCGTCCCTGGTATCCGGGCGAGGAGCGAGCCGCGTCACGGCCGCGCACGTGGCCGGCCTGCTGTGCCTGGCGGATGCCGTACGCCTGGCCGAAGCGGTGGAAAGCGGCTCCCGGAGCGAGGTCCAGCAGGTCCTGGATGGGCTGTCCGTCGCCGAACCGGGAATTCCGGTCCCCTACGTCCACGCCGAGCTGCGCACCGCCGAGTTCTGGTTCGGCACGGACACACCCCCGCCGGACCTCTGGAAGCAGCGGGACGTGGCCACCGTCGTCGAATGCGGCCCCGCGTCGGTGGAGGCCGGAACCGGCGTCACCGTACTGCGCGCGCCCGCGGCCGAGCCAGTGACGGCTATGACGCTCCTGGCTCAACTGTACTGCCGAGGCGTGGAGATCGACTGGGAAGCGGTGTTCCGCGATGCCGAGCCCGGCACCGTCGATCTGCCCACCTACGCCTTCCAGCGCGAACGCTACTGGCTCGCGGAATCACGCTGACCAGTCCTCCCACTGAACGAAACGACCCCTTGCGAAAGGCGAAACGATGACGACTCTGTCGGAGACAGTACTGAGCGGCGGCACACCGGAGGAGATCGAACGTGCCGACGTCCCACGGGAGTACCTGGCCGCCCACCTCGACGCAGCGGACACGGACATGTTCCGCGGCATGCGGGACAAGGACGTCCGCAAGTCGCTGCGCGTCGGCCGTGTCCCGACACCCGAGCTGGCTCCGGATGAGGTCCTCGTCGCGGTGATGGCCAGCTCAATCAACTACAACACCGTCTGGTCGGCGATGTTCGAACCCATCCCGACGTTCCGGTTCCTCAAGCAGTTCGCCCGCCAGGGCGGCTGGGCGACCCGGCACGACCAGCCCTACCACGTGCTCGGCTCCGATGCCTCCGGGGTGATCGTACGCAAGGGCTCCGGGGTGCGCCGTTGGAACATCGGTGACCATGTTGTCGTCCACCCGGTGCAGGTCGATGACCAGGAGCCGGCGACGCACGACGATGCCATGCTCGGTCAGGAACAGCGGGCCTGGGGGTTCGAGACGAACTTCGGCGCCCTGGCCGAGTACTCGGTGGTCCGCGCCAGCCAGTTGCTGCCGAAACCAGCCCATTTGACCTGGGAGGAGGCCGCGTCCAATCCGCTGTGCGCGGGTACCGCCTACCGCATGCTCGTCGGGGACCATGGAGCCCGGCTCAAGCAGGGGGACGTCGTCCTGGTGTGGGGTGCGGCCGGAGGGCTGGGAGGATATGCCGTGCAGTTCGCCCGCAATGGCGGTGCCGTTCCAGTCGGTGTGGTCGGTTCGCCGGAGAAGGCCGAGGCGGTACGCCGGCTGGGCTGTGACATCGTCATCGAGCGCAGTGAGATCGAGCTGGACGGCGACCCCTCCGACGACCCTGCTCAGGTCATCGCCATAGGCAAGAAGCTGGGCACGATCATCCGCGAGCGCACCGGCCGGGACCCGAACATCGTGTTCGAACACGTCGGGCGTGCCACCTTCGGTATCTCGCTGTTCGTCGCCTCACGCGGCGGAACCGTCATCACCTGCGGGTCGAGCACGGGGTACCAGCACGTCTATGACAACCGGTATCTGTGGATGCGGCTCAAGCGGGTGATCGGCAGCCATGCGGCGAACCTGCAGGAGCAGTCGGAATGCGGGCAGTTGATCGGCTCGGGACGGATCGTCTCGACGATGTCCCAGGTCTTCCCCCTGAGCGAAACCGGCGAAGCCGCCCGACTGGTGCAGAAGAACGGGCACATCGGCAAGGTCGCCGTGCTCTGCCAGGCACCGAGCGCCGGCCTCGGCGTCACCGACCAGCGCCTGCGTGACGAGATCGGCGCCGAGCGCCTGGCTCCGCTGGTGGACGTGGGGGGCACGCAGTGACCGTCCCCGCCACCGGGACATCAAGCACCGGTTTCGGATCGAGCAGGTGGTGACAGGCGGCGACGAGATCCGGACCGCGGCCCCGGCTCTCCGGTGAGGAAGCCGTAGGGCTGTCGGTCTTCGCCGGCTCAGACCGAGACGCGGCCGTCATCCAGGACGGGAGCCGAATCCAGCGGAGGCTGCGGGTGGCGAGCGTCTGGCCGTGGACGCGGCAGTCGACCCGTGCGGCGATCTCGCCGCCGAGGCCGCCCGGGAAGGCCCGCCGACCGTGCCCCGACGCGGCGACGCGCGTCGTAAGGGGTGATTGACAGGCCGTGGATACGCGCATGCACAGGCGATAGAAGTGGAGCAGCACGGAGAAGAGAGCAACTCTCGGAAGGGATGGCGTTATGATCGATCGCGCAGGGCTGGCGGGGTTCCTCCGCAACCGTCGTGAGGCACTGCAGCCGGAGGACGTCGGGATGCCTCGGGGACAGCGCCGCAGAACCACCGGGCTACGGCGCGAGGAGGTCGCGACGCTGTGCCACATGTCACCCGACTACTACTCCCGTCTGGAGCGCGAGCGCGGTCCGCAGCCGTCGCCGCAGATGCTCGCCTCGATCGCCCAGGGACTCCACCTGTCCATAGACGAGCGTGACCATCTGTTCCGGCTGGCCGGGCACAACCCGCCGCCGCGTGACGGCTCCAGCGAGCACATCAGCCCGGGGTTACTGCGTGTTCTGGACCGGCTGCAGGACACGCCCGCGCAGATCGTCACCGAGCTCGGGGAGACCTTGCGGCAGACACCGATGGGTGTCGCCCTCACCGGCGATACGACGCAGTACACGGGCCCTGCCCGCAGCAGTGGCTACCGGTGGTTCACCGACCCCGCTGCCCGGGACCTGTACGCTCCGGAGCAGCACGCGTTCATGACCCGGATGTACGCCTCGGGCCTGCGCAGGGTCGCCACCCTCCGGGGGCCCGACTCCCGGGCCGCGTATCTGGCGGACCTGCTCCTGGACTCCAGCGAAGAGTTCCGGCGGGTGTGGGACGACCACGAGATCGGGATCCGCCCGCACGAGGTCAAGCACTTCGTCCACCCCGAGGTCGGTGCACTGGAGCTGAACTGCCAGCACCTGATCGATCCGGACCAGGCTCACTCCCTGATGGTCTACACCGCCGTCCCCGGCACGGAGAGCTACGAGAAGCTGCAGGTCCTGTCCGTCATCGGCACACAAGAGCTGCATTGAACCGGCGCCCCGCAGACATCGCATCCGCGTGCACACCACCAGGCCGTTGGAGAGATGGCCATCCATGGACTTGTTCCGACCCGACGCCGGCATCCTTCCCGGCGCCTCCGCCAGTGCTGAGATAGCCGACATCGCTCGGGGCAAGCGGAGCGCAGCCCCCGACGGCACAGTGAGCCGTCTCCAACCTCGGCTTGACGTCGCGAGGTGGCTGTCTGAAGAACGGGACGGATACCGCTGGTTGGTGGCCGCCAAGCGGCCACCACCTGAGGCGGAGACGCTCTGTTCCCCCCTGCGCCGGGTGCTCCGCCACGACGCGGTGACCACCGTCTACCGAAAGAGGCTTCTTCGCCGTGAACACCTCCGCTGCCCCAGCCGCGCCCCGTCCTGCCCCTGCTTTCGCGTCGCAGCCACACGGTCTGTTCATCGACGGCCGTGAACAGCCCGCCACCGACGGCGAGAGCATGGCCACGGTCGACCCGATGACCGGCGCCGACCTCACCACCATCGCCATCGCTGGGCGCGACGACATCGACGCGGCTGTGCGGGCCGCACGACGCGCCTTCGACGATCCGGCCTGGGGGGCCGTCGGCCCGGAACAGCGCAGCCGCGTGCTGCACCAGATCGCCGACGTCATCGAGGCGAACGCCGACGAGTTGGCCACCCTTGACTCCCTGGAGATGGGCGGCCCCTTGACGCTGACGCACGGGATGGTCACCCACACCGTCGAGGTCTACCGCCACTACGCCGGCTGGCCGACCCGGATCTACGGCGCCACCGCGCCCTCCGCTCCCGGCCAGCTGCAGTACACCAAGCGCTCCCCGCTGGGCGTGGTCGCCGCGATCGCTGCCTGGAACGGCCCTCTCGTACAGATGGCCTACAAGATCGCCCCCGCACTGGCTACCGGGAACACCGTCGTTGCCAAGCCCTCGGAGCAGACCTCGCTGAGCCTGCTGCGCCTGGCAGGACTCATCCGTGAGCACACCGACCTGCCTGACGGCGTCCTCAACGTCGTCACCGGCCCCGGCCGGAGCACCGGGGAGGCCCTGATCACCCACCCGGACGTGAACAAGATCAGCTTCACCGGGTCCACCGCCGTCGGCAGGCACGTCCTGGCGTCCACCGCCCGTGACGTCAAGCGCGTCACCCTCGAACTGGGCGGCAAGTCACCGTTCATCGTCTTCGAGGACGCCGATCTGGAGGCCGCCGCGTTCTCCGCCGCGCTGGGCTTCTGTGCGGGTAGTGGCCAGGGATGCGTGGCCGGCACACGCGTCTTGGTGCAGGAATCCATCCGCGAGGAATTCACCAGCCTGCTCGCCGAGAACATCGCTGGGTTCCCCCTGGGCGACCCCTTCGACCCGCAGGCTGTGATGGGCCCTCTGGCCTCCCGCGGCCACTACGAGAAGGTCACCGGCTACCTCGATCTGGCCCGCCAGGCCGGCGGGAAGATCATCGGTGACACCCGTGAGGAGTCAGACGACCTGTTCGTGGGCCCCACACTGGTCACCGGCCTGGACAACACCTCACGCGTCGCCCGGGAAGAGATTTTCGGTCCTATCGCCGTACTCCTGCCGTTCCAGGACGTCGAAGAGGCGGTGCGCATCGCCAACGACACCATCTACGGCCTGGCCGCCACCGTGTTCACCAAGGACCTCAGCCGCGCCCACACCATGGCCGACCGTCTCCAGGCCGGAACGGTATGGGTCAACACCGTCAACCAGATGAGCAGCGGACCGCTGCCTTTCGGCGGGTTCAAGCAGTCCGGCATCGGCAGGGAGCACGGAACCGAGGTCCTCGACGCCTACACCGAGACCAAAGCCGTCGTCGTCAACCTCTGAGCCCCGGAACCGCACCCGGCCCGCGCGGCGCCCCGCTCACGAAGCAGCGCCACGGCGTTCCGGCCCGCAGCCGCCCTGGCGGACGGCCGCGGGTCGGAACCTGAGGGGGAGATCACGGCCGTGCCCCGTGAACGTCGGCGCGGGCTCCTGGGACCTCGACGCCTCGGCAGTCTGGGGAGAGCAGTACTCCAGGGAAAGGTTCACCGGTCGGACGATGCTCCCCGACGGTGGCTGCACCACCCGCTGATCCTGCCCGGAGACCGACGTTCCCGCTGGAAGGCGGCAACTTCTCCGCCGCGTCGCCGGGGCGAGGGTCGCCCCTCGCGCACGTCAGCCGGCCGGACGACGGGCGGTCTCCGCGGCCGCGATGTTCTCCTTGACCCGCAGGAAGCTGTCGGGGGCGACGGAGACGGCGTCGATGCCCGCACCCACCAGGAGTTGCGCGAAGCCGGGGTCGTCGCTGGGGCGCTGGCCGCACAGGCCGACCTCGCGGTGGTGTGCGTGGGCCTTCGCGATGAGGGTGGTGATGCTGTCCAGGACGGCCGGGTCGCGCTCGTCGAAGAGTTCGGCCAGTTGTGCCGAGTCCCGGTCGACTCCCAGGGTGAGCTGGGTGAGGTCGTTGCTGCCGATCGAGAAGCCGTCGAAGCGGTCGGCGAACGGCCCGGCCAGGATGATGTTGGACGGGATCTCGGCCATCACGTGGACTTCGAGGCCGTTGCGGCCCCGGATCAGTCCGTGCTCGGCCATGACCTCCAGAACCCGGTCGGCTTCCCGTGTGGTGCGGCAGAACGGGATCATGGTGGTGACATTGGTGAAGCCGATGTCGTCGCGCACTCGCGCGAGGGCCCGGCATTCGAGGCCGAATCCCTCGCGGTAGTCCTCGTGGTAGTAGCGGCTGGCGCCGCGCCAGCCCAGCATCGGATTGCCCTCGGTGGGCTCGAACGGCAGGCCGCCGATCAGCCGGGCGTACTCGCTGGTCTTGAAGTCGCTCATCCGTACCACGACCGGGCGGGGCCACCAGGCCGCCGCGATACGGGAGATGCCCTGGGCCAGCCGGTCCACGAAGTAGGTGGTCCTGTCCTCGTACCCCGCGGTCACCTCGTCGATCTCGTGCCGCGTGGTGGGGTCGGTGATCTCGTCGTAGCGGACCAGCGCCATGGGGTGGACGCCGATGTGGTTGGCGACGATGAACTCCATCCGGGCCAGCCCCACGCCGTCGGCGGGCAGCGGCCACCACCGGAAGGCGGCCGAGGGGTTGGCGATGTTGAGCATGACCCGGGTCCGGGTGTCCGGTATCCGCGCCAGGTCGAGGTCCCGTTCCTCGTGGTCGAGGATCCCTTCGTAGACCTGGCCCCGTTCCCCCTCGGCGCAGGAGACGGTGACGTCTTGTCCCTCGTCGAGCAGCGTGGTCGCCCGGCCCGTTCCCACCACGGCCGGTACGCCCAGTTCCCTGCTGACGATGGCGGCGTGCGAGGTCCGCCCGCCGTGGTCGGTGACGACAGCCGCCGCCCGCTGCATCACCGGCTCCCAGTCCGGGTCGGTGGACGGGGCGACCAGGACCGCGCCGTCCTCGAACTGCCCGGCTTCCGCCGCGCTGCCGAGTTTGCGGACCGGTCCGGCGGCGATGGCGTCACCGATGGCCAGACCGCTGACCAGGCGTTCCCCGGAGGCCGTGAGCCGGTAGGACCGCAAGGTGGCGGCCCGCTTCCTGGTCTGTACCGTCTCCGGGCGCGCCTGGACCACATGCAACGCGCCGGTGTCACCGTCCTTGGCCCACTCGATGTCCATGGGGCGGCCGTAGTGGTCCTCGATCACCGTCGCCCAGCGGGCCAGCACCAGCAGTTCCCCGTCGTCCAGCACCAGGGTGCGGCGCTCCGGCTCCGGGGTCCGGACCGTCGTGGTGGGGTTCTCCGGCTCCTCGCCGTAAACGATCTTGGTCTGTTTCGCGCCGATCCGGCGGGAGATGACCGGGGTGAGGTCGGTCTTGCCGAGGAAGGGCTTGAACACCTCGTACTCGTCGGGGTCCACGGCGCCGGAGACGACCGACTCACCGAGTCCGAACGCCGCGTTGACCAGCACCACCCGTGGAAAACCGCTGTCGGTGTCCAGGGTGAACATCACCCCGGCGCCGGCCCTGTCCGAGCGCACCATCTGCTGGACGCCCACCGAGAGCGCCACCCGGAGATGGTCGAAATGATGATGCTCCCGGTAGCTGATCGCGCGATCGGTGAACAGGGAGGCACAGCAGCGGCGACACGCCTCGACGACCTCGTCCTCACCGCTGACGCCGAGAAAGGTCTCGTGCTGTCCGGCGAAGCTGGCCTCGGGAAGGTCCTCGGCGGTGGCGCTGCTGCGCACCGCGACATCGGCGTTCTCCCGGCCCAGCCGGGCGCACAGCGACCGGTAGGCGTTCCTGATCGCCTCCTCCAGCGCGGCCGGGAACCGGGTGCCGAGGATCATCTCGCGGACGGCCTGCCCGGCCTCGGCGGTGGTGTCGGTGCCCTCGCGCAGTGCCTCCAGCCGCTCGCCGATCCGCTGCCCGAGGCCGTCCACGGACAGGAACTCACGGTAGGCGGCGGCCGTCGTGGCGAAACCGGCGGGCACGCGGATGCCGTGGTGCGCCAGATTCCGGGTGAGTTCCCCGAGCGAGGCGTTCTTGCCCCCGACCACGGGGACGTCGCCGGCCGACAGATCCTCGAACCAGCGGATCCGGTCCCCGGCCGTTTCCCGGTTCTCCGTGGCCTGGACTCCGGCCATGACTGCTCATCCTTTCCGCGCCGTCAGAGGTCGGCTCGCGCCGCGCGGGTCGCGGGTAGCCGGGGGCCGGTCCCGTAAACCCGCGAGGGGCCCGAACGGATGGCCCTGGGGCGTGCCGCGCCCGGCCGGGGTCTCGCGGCGGTGAAACTGATCCGGTCACGGAGAGTGTGGATGGAGGCGAGCGGAGACAGTGGGAGTGCAGGGCCGCACAGTGGTGGTGGGGGTGGGGAACGAGTTCCGCCGGGACGACGGTGTCGGCCCCGCCGTGGTGGCCCGGCTCGCCGGGCGTGCCCGCCGGGACCCCGCGCTGGCCGGGGTGGAGCTCACCGTGTCCGACGGGGACCCCGGGCGGCTGATCACCCTGTGGACGGGCGCCGGGCTGTGTGTGGTGGTGGACGCCGCGCACGCCCATCCCGGCTGCCCGGGGCGGGTGCACCGGCTGGAGGTCACGGAGGGTGAGCTGCCGGCGACCGAGTCGGCCAGCTCGCACGGCCTGGGACTGGGGGAGGCGGTCGAGCTGGCCAGGGCGCTCGGCACGCTGCCCGAGCGGCTGGTCGTTCTCGCGGTCGAAGGCCGCGACGCCGAGCTGGGCCGGGGCCTGTCGGCGCCTGTCGCCGCCGCGGTGGGGCCGGTCGCCGAGCGGGTGGCCCTGGAGATCCGCCGCCACCGCCCCGTGCCCGCGCCGGTGCCGGCCGAACAGGGGCCGCGCGATGACTGAGCGGTTGCCCGGGCAGCACAGGACATGGCGAATCGAGGTGTCAGGGACGGTGCAGGGCGTGGGCTTCAGGCCGTTCGTGCATCGGCTCGCCACCTCGCTCGGCCTCGACGGATGGGTGCGCAACGTGGACGGCCGGGTGGTCGTGACCGCCACCGGACGCCCCGAGGACCTGACCGCTCTGCTCACCCGCTTCCGCCAGGACGCGCCGGGGCCGGCCGTCGTGGGCCGGCTGACGGTGAGCGCACCCGTCCCCGGCGAACCCCTCCCGGAGGCCGGGTTCGTGGTGCTGCCCAGCGAACGCGGGGCGGCCGGCGGCGCCGTGCGTGAACTGCCGGTGGACACCGCGCCCTGCGCCGCGTGCCTGCGCGAGCTGTCCGACCCCGCCGACCGCCGCTACCGGTACCCGTTCGTCAACTGCGCCGCCTGCGGCCCGCGCGCCACGGTGATCACCGATCTGCCCTACGACCGGGAGCGGACCACGATGGCCCCGTTCCGGTTCTGCGCGCGGTGCGCGGCGGAGTACGCGGATCCGGCCGACCGCCGTTTTCACGCCGAGCCGACGGCCTGCCCCCGGTGCGGCCCCCGGCTGCGCTGGCGGTCCGGCACCACCACGGACACCGGGGAGGGGGCCCTCGCCGCCGCCATCCGGTCGCTCACCCGGGGCGAGGTGATCGCGGTCAAGGGAGTGGGGGGCTACCAGTTGCTGTGCGACGCGACCGAGCCGTCGGCAGTGGCGGCGCTGCGCCGCGGGAAGCGGCGTCCGGACAAGCCGTTCGCGGTGCTGGTGGCGGACCTCGCGGCGGCCGCCCGGATCGCCGAGCTGACGCCGGTGGCGAGCGGCCGGCTCGTCTCGCCCGCCCGGCCGATCGTCCTTGTGCCGGCGCGCGCGACCGCGTCGGGGCCGGTGCCAGAAGTCCATCCCGGGACCGAGCGGATCGGGATCATGCTGCCCGCCGGCCCGCTGCACCAGTTGCTGGCCCAGGACGCGGGCCGGCCCCTGGTGTGCACCAGCGGCAACGTGGCGGGGGAGCCCATCGTCATCGACGACGCGCAGGCGGCTGCCTGTCTGAGCGGGGTGGCGGACGGCTTCCTCGCTCACGACCGGGCGATCCACCTGCGGGCCGACGACTCCGTCGTCGCCGTGGCGGCCGGCCGCCCGATCACCATCCGCCGGGCCCGCGGCTACGCCCCGGCCCCACGGCGGCTGCCGGTCTCCGCGCCCAGCCCGGTGCTGGGCGCGGGCGCCCAGCTCAAGCACACCTTCACCCTCCTCTCGGGCGACACGGCCGTACTCGGCCCGCACACCGGGGACCTCGCCGACGCCCGGACCATGGACGCCTTCGAGACCTCGGTCACCGAACTCTCCCGCCTCACCGGGATCGTCCCGCGTGTGGTGGCCCACGACCTGCACCCCGGCTACGCCTCCACGGGCTGGGCGCTGCGCCGGGACGCCGCGCGGCGCATCGCCGTCCAGCACCACCACGCGCATGTCGCCGCCTGCGCGGCGGAACACGGCTGGACGTCGGCGTTCACCGGTGTGGCGCTCGACGGGCTCGGTTTCGGGGACGACGGCACCCTGTGGGGCGGCGAGATCCTGGTCGCGGACCTGACGGGATACCGGCGGGCCGGCCGCTTCGGCACCGCCCCGCTGCCGGGCGGCGAGGCCGCGGTGCGTTCCCCGCTCCGGATGGCCCTCGGCTACCTGCTGGGCGCGGAGGCGCTCGGCGGCCCGGCCCCCGACCCCGCGCTGGTGGCGGCGTTCACCACCCGGCTTCCCGGGCACGAGGCCGCGGCGGTGCGGGCGATGATCGAGCGTGGCGTGAACTGCCCGCGCGCCTCAAGTGCGGGACGGCTCTTCGACGCCGCCGCCGCCGTCCTCGGACTGTGCGACACCGTCAGTTTCGAGGGACAGGCGGCGATGGCCCTGGAGTCGGCGGCCGGGTCGCTGGACCCCGGGCCGCTGCCGTGGCGGGTCGTCCGAGCGGCCGACGGGCTGTGGGTCTACGACCCGTCCCCCACCCTCGGGGCGCTGCTGGACGGCATGGCGGACCGCACCCCGGTCTCCCGGCTCGCGGCCGGCTTCCACACGGCCGTCGCCCGGGCGGTGTGCGCGCTGGTCGCGCACGCCGTCGGCGAGGGCGCGCCGCCCGTCGCATGCCTGGGCGGCGGTTGCTTCCAGAACGCGCGGCTGGTGTCCGAGATCGGCGACGGTCTCCGCGCCGCCGGGCTGCGGGTGCTCATCGGCGAGCACGTGCCCGTGAACGACGGCGGAATCAGCTTCGGGCAGGCCGCGGTGGCCGCCGCCCTGCTGGCGGCCGAGCAGAAAGGGGAAGCGGTATGTGCCTCGGTATCCCCGGGCGCGTGATCGAAGTGACGGAGGAGACCGGGCTGCGCAAGGCCACGGTCGACTTCGGCGGCGTACGGCGGGAGGCCTGCCTGGCGTACACCCCGTCGGCCGGGCCGGGCGACTACGTCATCGTGCATGTCGGGTTCGCCATCAGCCAGGTCGACGAGGCCGAGGCCCGGCGCACCCTGGAGGTCCTGCGGGCGATGGGTGACGCGGTGGAAGCGGAGCTGGGCGAGCCGCTGCCGCCCGCCGGCGCCGGGACGGCGGCTCCGTGACCGGGGCGGCCCACGCGGACGCGGTCCTCGACCGGACCGGACTCGGCGAACTGGTCCGGGCCCTGGTCCGGCGCGGTCGTACCGTCGTCGGCCCGACCGTACGGGACGGCGCGATCGTCCTCGCCGAGCTTTCCTCCGCCGACGAACTGCCCTACGGGTGGGGCGTCGAACTGGAGGCCGGGCACTACCGGCTGCGCCGCAGGGACGACGCGATGGCCTTCGCACACAGCGCGGGGCCCCAGTCGTGGAAGACGTTTCTGCACCCGGAGCGGGTGCGCCAGTGGAGCGCGGACCGCGCGCCGGACGGCTCCCTGACGATCACGGCGGAGCCGGACGACCCGCCGTCCTACGCCTTTCTCGGGGTGCGGCCCTGCGATCTGCGGGCCATCGCCATCCAGGACCGGGTGCTGACCAAGGGTCCCCACACCGACGAGACCTACCGGCGGCGGCGCGACGGCGCGTTCCTGGTGGTGGTGGAGTGCGTGGAACCCGGCGCCACCTGCTTCTGCGTCTCCATGGGGACCGGCCCCGCCGCACACGGCTCCTACGACCTGGTACTGACGGAGGTGCACGACGCGGGAGGGCACCGCTTCTGGGCGCGGGCCGGCAGCGAGGAGGGCGCCGCCGTGCTGGCCGAGCTGTCACCCGCGCCCGCGGACGGCGCCACGGCCCGGGCCGCGCGGGCCGGCGTCGAGCGGGCCGCCGGCCTCATGGGACGGACCATGCCCGAGGTGGACCTGCGGCTGATGCTGCGCGGCACGCTGGAGGCCGAGCGCTGGAACGACGTCGCCGCCCGCTGTCTCACCTGCGGCAACTGCACCATGGCGTGCCCCACCTGCTACTGCACGACCACCGAGGACATCACCGACCTGACGGGCGATCACGCCGAACGCTGGCGCCGCTGGGACGTCTGCTACGACCTGGACTTCAGCTACGTCCACGGCGGTGTGGTCCGCGCCAGCGGGCACAGCCGCTACCGCCAGTGGCTCACCCACAAACTCGGCACCTGGCACGACCAGTTCGGCAGTTCCGGCTGCGTCGGCTGCGGCCGGTGCATCGTCTGGTGCCCGGTCGGCATCGACATCACCGAGGAGGCCCACGCGCTGCACGCCGAGTCCCTGGACCGGCCCGCTCCGGGCCCCGGGAGCGGAGAGGAACGGGCGTGACGGGGGACACCGGCTTCCTGGCGGGGCTGACCCCCGGCCACCGCGGCCAACTCCTGGCCCTGTCCCGGAACGCCTCCTTCCCCGCGGACCGGCGGATGTTCGAGGAAGGGGAGGACGCCGTCACCTTCTGGATCGTCGGCAGAGGCTCCGTGGCCCTCGACATCCACGTCTCCGGCCGACCCGCACCGGTGGTCGAAACCCTCGGCCCGGGCGACCTGCTCGGCTGGTCCTGGCTCTTCCCGCCCTACCAGTGGCACCTGGGAGCCAGAACCCTCTCCCCGGTGGACGTCCACGCGTTCGAGGTGGCCGAGGTCCGCTCGCACTGCGAGAGCGATCCCGCGTTCGGCTACGACCTCGCCCGCGCCGTCGCCGCCGTCATCGGCGAGCGGCTGCGCGCCACCCGCATCCGGCTGCTCGACCTGTACGGCCCGCCCCCCGGGGGCGGCCGGTGAGCGGGCTGCCGCTGCCCTACGCGGTGACCGGCCGCGAAGAGGAGACGGCGGACACGGCCACCCTCACCCTGGAGCCGGTCGCCGATCCGCTGCCCCCGTTCCGTCCGGGCCAGTTCGCCATGGTGGGTTCCTTCGGCCACGGCGAGGTTCCGCTGTCGTTCAGCGGTGGGTCCCCCTCGACGGAGACGCTGGCGCACACCGTGCGGGCCGTCGGCCCCGTCACCCGTGCGCTCTTCGCCCTGCGCACCGGGCACCAGCTCACGGTGCGCGGCCCGTACGGCACCGGCTGGGACCTCTCCGGGGCGGTGGGACACGACGTGCTCGTCATCGCGGGCGGCCTGGGCCTGGCCCCGCTGCGACCGCTGCTGCTCCACGCGCTCGGCCGCGTCCGGGACTTCTCCTCCGTCAGTGTGCTGATCGGGGCGCGCAGCCCGGACGACGTCCTGTACGGCGCGCAGAGCGGGGAGTGGGCCGTCCGCACCCGGGTGGCCCGCACGGTGGACCGCCCCGGGCCGGGCTGGGAGGGGGAGGTGGGGGTGGTGACCACCCTGCTCGGCCGGACTCCGTACCGGCCGGAGCGCACCAGCGCATTCCTGTGCGGACCGGAGGTGATGATGCGCGCCACCGCGCGGGAACTGATCCGCCGCGGCGTTCCGGCCGCGCGGGTCCAGGTGTCGCTGGAGCGGAACATGCGCTGCGGCACCGGTCACTGCGGCCACTGCCAGCTGGGGCCGCTGCTGCTGTGCCGGGACGGCCCGGTCGTCCGCTGGGACGAGGCCGGGCCGCTGCTCGCGGTACGGGAGCTGTGATGACCGACGATCGCCGTCCCACGCTCGCCGTCTGGAAGTTCGCCTCCTGCGACGGCTGTCAGCTGACCCTCCTGGACTGCGAGGACGAACTGCTCGCCATCGCCGGCCGGATCGACATCGCCTACTTCCTGGAGGCGTCGTCCGCCACCGGTGCGGGACCGTACGACCTGTCGCTGGTCGAGGGCTCGGTCACCACCCCGGCGGACGCCGAGCGCATCCGGCACGTCCGGAACGTCTCGCGGCGCCTGGTCACCATCGGGGCCTGCGCCACCGCGGGCGGGATCCAGGCACTGCGCGACTTCGCCGACGTCGCGGAGTTCCGCGCCGCCGTCTACGCGCGGCCCGAGTACATCGACACCCTCGCCGAGTCCACCGCCATCTCCCGCAACGTACCGGTCGACTTCGAACTGCGCGGCTGTCCCATCGACCGTGGCCAGCTCATCGAGGTCATCACCGCGTTCCTCGCCGGCCGCCGCCCCGACATCCCCGACCACAGCGTCTGCTTCGCGTGCAAGCGCCGCTCGGTGGTCTGCCTCCCGGTCGCCCGTGGCATCCCCTGCCTGGGGCCCGTCACCCACGCCGGGTGCGGAGCGCTGTGCCCGGCCTACGGGCGCGGCTGCTACGGATGCTTCGGCCCGTCGGGTTCCGTGAACCTCCCGGCCCTCATTCCCGTGCTGCGCCGGGACGGGATGTCGGACGCGGACGTGGTGCGGGTCCTGCGGACCTTCAACGCGGCATCCCCCGAGTTCGCCGAGGCGTCGAAGCGGATCGAGGAGAACTCCGAGCCGGAGGAGGGAACACCGTGACGCACCGGGGTTCGCGGGTGGTCCACGTCGGCGGGCTGTCCCGGGTGGAGGGTGAGGGGGAACTGCGGCTGCGGGTGCGGGCCGGCGAGGTCACCGAGGCCAGACTGCGGATCTACGAGCCGCCCCGGTTCTTCGAGGCGTTCCTGCGCGGCCGTGCCCACACCGAACCGCCCGACATCACCGCACGGGTGTGCGGCATCTGCCCCGTGGCCTACCAGATGAGTTCCTGCCGGGCCGTGGAAGAGGCCTGCGGTGTGACCGTCGGCGGTCAACTGGCCGCGCTGCGCAGGCTGTTGTACTGCGGCGAGTGGGTCGAGAGCCAGACCCTGCACATCCATCTGCTGCACGCCCCCGATTTCCTGGGCTACGACGGGGCGATCCAGATGGCCCGTGACCACCGGGCGCACGTCGAACGCGGGCTGCGGATCAAGCAGGCGGGCAACGCCATCGTCGAACTGCTCGGCGGCCGGGCCATCCACCCGGTGAACGTCCGTCTCGGCGGCTTTCACCGCGTTCCCCCGGAGGGCGAACTGCGGCCCCTGGCGGAGCGGCTGCGCCGGGCGCGGCAGGACGCGCTGGACACCGTGGAGTGGGTGGCAGGCTTCGACTTCCCCGACGCGGGTGCCGACTGGGACCTGCTGGCCCTCGCCGAGCCGGGCACCTACGCCATCGAGCGCGGCACGCCCACCGCGATGGCGGCTCCCTCGTCCGCCGGGCTCGACCCGGGCACCACCCAAGCGCTGCCCACCCGTTCGTTCCCGGTCCGGGAGTTCGAGCATCATGTGGTGGAGCGTCAGGTGCCGGGTTCCACGGCACTCGCCTCCTCGCTCGACGGGCGCCGCCACCTCACCGGGCCACTGGCCCGTTACGCGATCAGCGGTCGGTGGCTCTCCCCCCTCGCGCTCCAGGCCGCCCACGCGGCCGGTCTCGGCGACCCCACCGCCGGTGTGGTGTGCCGCAATCCGTTCCGGAGCATCCTGGTGCGTGCCGTCGAAGTCGTCTACGCGCTCGACGAGGCGCTGCGCCTCATCGCCTGCTACGAGCCGCCGGAGGCGGCCGCCATCGACGTGCCGCCCCGCGCGGGCACCGGGCACGGTGCCACCGAGGCGCCGCGCGGACTGCTCTACCACCGTTACCGGCTCGCCGCGGACGGCACGGTCGAGAACGCCTCGCTGATCCCGCCGACCGCCCAGAACCAGGACGCCATCGAGGACCATCTCCGGCGTGTCGTCCAGGCCCGTATCTCGGCGGGGCACGAACCCGACGACGACGAACTGCGACGGCTGTGCGAGCGGGCCATCCGCAATCACGACCCGTGCATCTCCTGCTCGACCCACTTTCTCGATCTCACCGTCGACCGCGGCTGACCCGGCCGCCCCCGTGGAGGACCCACCGTGCGTTATCTCGACGAATACCGGGACCCCGTGCTCGCCCGGCGACTGCTGGCGGAGACGGCCGCGCTCGCCACCCGCCCCTGGCGGATCATGGAGGTGTGCGGCGGACAGACCCACACCCTGGTCCGCCAGGGCATCGACGAACTGCTGCCGGCCGGCATCCGCATGGTGCACGGCCCCGGGTGCCCGGTGTGCGTGACCCCGCTGGAGACGCTCGACCGTGCCATGGCCGTCGCCGCCCGGCCGGGGGTGGTCTTCACCAGCTTCGGTGACATGCTGCGGGTGCCCGGCTCCACCACCGACCTGCTGACGGCACGGGCCCGGGGCGCCGATGTGCGCGTCGTCTACTCGCCGATGGACGCGGTGGAGATCGCCCGGCGTGAGCCCGAGCACGAGGTCGTCTTCCTCGCGGTGGGGTTCGAGACGACGGCCCCGGCCAACGCGATGGCCGTGCTGCACGCCGCGGAACTCGGCCTGCGCAACTTCAGCCTCCTCGTCAGCCACGTGCTCGTGCCGCCTGCCATGACCACACTGCTGGAGGACCCGGACTGCGAGGTCCAGGCGTTCCTGGCCGCGGGCCATGTGTGCGCGGTGATGGGCTGGTCCGCCTACGAGCCGATCGCGGAGCGCTACCGGGTGCCGATCGTGGTGACCGGCTTCGAGCCCCTCGACCTCCTCGAAGGCATCACCATGGCCGTCCGGCAACTGGAGGAGGGCCGCGCGGAGGTGGAGAACCAGTACGTACGCGCCGTACGCCGGGGCGGCAACCACCCGGCGCAGCAGGCGGTCAGCAAGGTCTTCCGGGTCACCGACCAGGTCTGGCGCGGGCTGGGCTCCCTGCCGGACAGCGGCCTCGCCCTCGCCGAGGAATACGCCGCCTTCGACGCCGCCCTGCGGTACGACGTCGGGTCGCTGCGGACGGTCGAGCACCCCGAGTGCATCTCCGGCGCCATCCTCACCGGTGCCAGGACACCGACCGACTGCACGGCCTACGGCACCCGGTGCACTCCGCGCACCCCGCTCGGCGCTCCCATGGTGTCCGGCGAGGGCACCTGCGCCGCTTTCCACGCCGCCGGGCGCACGGCGAGCACGGCGGGGAGCGCGGCATGACCGGGGTGACCGACGAACCGGTGCCCGGACCCGGCGGAGTCTGTCCGCCGCTCCGCACCGGGCAGGACGCTCATGTGCTGCTCGGCCACGGCGCGGGAGGCAGGCTCTCCGCGGAACTCCTCGACTCGCTCGTCCTGCCCGCGCTCGGTGTTCCGGCGGGCGGGCCGATGGAGGACGCCGCGACCCTGCCCACCGCCGACTCCCTGGTGATGACCACCGACGGCTTCGTGGTCAGTCCACTGGTCTTCCCCGGGGGCGACATCGGCGACCTGGCCGTGCACGGGACCATCAACGACCTGGCCATGCGCGGCGCCGAACCGCTGGCCCTCACCGTCGCCCTGATCGTGGAGGAGGGCCTGCCGATGGGCGAACTCGCGACGGTGCTCGCCTCGCTGGGCGCGGCGGCACATGCCGCGGGGGTGCCGGTGATCGCCGGCGACACCAAGGTGGTGGGACGGGGCCAGGCCGACCGGCTGTTCATCACCACGACGGGGGTCGGCCGCCGGATCCCCGGCCTCGCGCCCTCGGCGGCGGCGGCCGGGAGCGGAGACGCGGTCCTGCTCAGCGGCCCGATCGGCGCCCACGGCACCGCCGTGCTCAGCACCCGGGAACGGCTGGGCTTCGTCACCGACATCGTCTCGGACACCCGGCCGCTGCACCGGCTGGTCCGACTGCTGTCCCCGCTGGGCGACCGCGTGCACGCGCTGCGCGATCCCACCCGTGGCGGGCTGGCCGCCGCCCTCAACGAGATCGCCCGGGACTCCCGGGTCCAGGTCGAGATCGACGAGGCTTCCCTCCCGGTTCCGGATCAGGTGGCGGCCGCCTGCGGGCTGCTCGGCCTCGACCCGCTCCAGGTGGCCAACGAGGGCTGCCTGGTGGCCTTCGTGGCGGCGGACGCGGCGGATGAGGCGCTGCGCCTGATGCGGTCGCTGCCGGAGGGCGCGGACGCGGTGCGGGTGGGGCGGGTGACCGAGGGCCCGCCCGGACGTGTGGTGCTGAACACCCTGGTCGGGGCCCTGCGGATCGTCGATCTGCCGCTGGGCGAACAACTGCCGCGCATCTGCTGACGGCCTGGCGGCGCGGAGGTCACGGGATGTCGATACGGCGTCCCGTGATCCGCTCGGGCTGGACGCGTACCCACAATTCGCGTTCCCCACCCGCCCAGGGCTCGGACCGGGCCTCCCGCGCCAGCCGGCGCACCTCCTCCTCCGGAGCACCGACCTGCAGGGCCCGCCCCACCACGAGAACGCTCCATCCCCGGCTCATCGCCTCGTCGACGTGGTCCACCTCGAAGGCGACCTCCTGCCCGACCGCCTGTCCCGGGGTGCTGCCGTGCGCGGTGCGGTAGACCACGCTGCCGTCCACGACGGTGTAGTTGACCGGGAGCACCGCGGGACCGTGCTCGGTGTACAGGGCGATCCGTCCCACGCCGTGCCTCCCCAGCCGCTCGCGGCACTCCTGCTCGGTCAGCTCCACCAGTTCGGGATGGGCGGCCGCCTGTCCGAGACCGGGGGGCAGATCCTGTTCCCCGCCCAGCAGAGCGGGGACGGAGGTGCGCAGCGCCCCGGCCAGGCGCAGCAGGGTGGCCGTGCCCGGGGCGGGGCCGGGATGTTCCTCCAGGTGCGCGAGGTACTCCTCGGCGAAGCCGGCCCGCTGCGCCACCTCCGCGCGGCTCAGGCCCAGCTCCGAGCGGCGGGCCGCCGCCCGCCGCCCGAGGTCGCCCCGGCCGTCCGCCGGTGCCGTCATGGCTGCCTCCTTCGCCGCCGGAACCGCCACGGACAGCGGCGGTTCCCGTGGTACCAGGGTCGGCCGCCCGGGCGCCCGCCGCCATCACGCCCGGGTCATCCGGGTGACGACGTGCGGGTCACCGGCCGTCGTCGTCCCTCTCCGGCCGGGTGATGTGGGCGTCGGGCCCGGGGAAGACCAGAGCCACGTGCCCGGTGTCCGACCAGCGCACGTCGTAGGGCGGTTCCCCGCCGGAACCGTGTACGCCGAGGATCTCCCCGTCCCGGCGCGGTCCGTCCGCGGTACGGCTCTCCACGACCAGGTGGTCGCCTCGATGCGCCCGCATGGTGATCACGCTCCTCTCTGCCGGGAAACAAGCCGTTCCCGTACCTCATCGACCAGTGATTCCAGAGCCGGCGAGAGCCGCGCTCCGGGGGCGACGGGCCCGCGGATACGCCGGGCCGCCGCCGGAAGCATCGCGAAGTCCCGGGCGAATCGCCGGTGCGAGGCCGCCTGCGACGGCCGGGGTCCGGTGCGCCGGCCGTTCCGCATCACCGTCTCCATGAGCGGTTCGCCGTCCGGGGGCGCGGGTTCGTCCAGGGTCGCGGTGACGTCGGCGTACCGGGGGCGGCGCCAGGACTGGTGCGGCCCCGGCAGCGTCGTCTTGCCGGTCGACAGTTTCATGGTCGGCCGGCCCCGGTAGGAGACCAGTTTGTACGCGGTGTCGAGGTAGGGCGCGTCGGCCGAGACCCCGACCTTCGTGCCGACCGCGTAGATGTCGATCGGCGCCCCCCGGCCCACCAGTGCGTCGATGGCGTATTCGTCCAGCCCGCCGCTGGCCACGATCGCCACGTGGGGCAGTCCGGCCCCGTCCAGGATCCGCCGGGCCCGGACGGCGAGGTCACCCAGGTCACCGCTGTCGAGGCGGATCGCGGCCCCCGCGGTCCTGCCCGTCTCCCGGAGGACGTCGGCCGCGTGCCGGGTGCCCGATTCCGTGTCGTAGGTGTCCACCAGGAACGTCAGCGGCCCCGGGTGGGAGGCGGCGAAGGCGCGGAAGGCGGCCCGCTCGTCCTCGAAGGCCTCGATGAACGAGTGCGCCATCGTGCCCGTCGCGGGCAGGTCGTAGCGGTGGGCCGCTTCCACGTTGCTGGTGGCGGCGAAACCCACCAGGGCACCGAGCCGCGCCGCCTGGTCCGCGGCCTCGGCGCCGTGGGTGCGGCGCAGGGAGAAGTCCACCACCGGCCGTCCCGCGGCGGCGATCACGCAGCGCGCGGCCTTGGACGCGACGGCGGTCTGGTGGCTCACGCGGTTGAGCAGCATGCTTTCCACCAGCTGGGCCTGGGGCAGGGGTGCGGTGACCTCCAGCAGCGGTTCGTTCGCCAGCACGATGCGGCCCTCGGGCACGGCACGGACCGAACCGGTGAACCGGGTCCCCCGCAGGCCCGCCAGATCACCGGCGGGCCGGTGCAGGGCGTGGGCGAGGACGGCGGCGTCATGGGCGTCGACGTGATAGCGCTCCAGCATGTCCAGGACCGATTCCAGCCCGGCGGCCACGAGGAAGCCCCGTTCAGGCGGCAGGGAGCGGGCGAAGAGGCTGAAGGTGGCCTCCCCGGTCAGGCCGTGGTCCAGATAGGCCATGGCCATGGTCACTTCGTACAGGTCCGTCCGTGTGGCTTCCGGCACGGTGTCCCTCCGTGAGGGCCGGGTTCGCGGCCACTCGCCGGGCTGTCGAGCGCCCGCCCTTCCTCTTCCACGCTCTCTCCCCGGGGCGCTCCCCGCAAGGGCGGAGCGTTCAGGGCAGCTGCCGCAGGAACGGGTCGTGCGGGTGGGGCGGGCCGACCTGGATCCGGGCGCCGACCACGACGGCCCCCCGACGCTCCAGCATGACGGGGTCGAGGTCGATGCCGGTGATCTGCGGCAGGTCGGTCGCCATGGCTGACAAGCGCAGCAGCGTGTCCTCCAGGGCCGACAGGTCCACGTTCTCCGACCGCGCGTACGCCGTCAGGGCCGGGGCGATCCGGGGCTCGGTGAGCAGATCGTGGACGTCGCTGTCGGTGAGCGGCGCCAGACGTGCCGCGGGCGCGCCCGGCTCCCCGGCCGTGGCACCGCCGGGACCGAACAGGACGACCGGCCCGAAGACCGGGTCCCGTACCGCCCCCGCGTACCACTCCGGCCCCCGCGGGGCCATGGACTGGACGAGCACCCCCTCCAGCCGCTCGCCGAGTTGTGCGGACAGGCTCCGGTAGGCGGCGCGGAACGGCCCGCCCGGAGCGAGATCGAGGTGCACCGCACGGTGTCCGTTCCCGTGCGGCGGGCCGTCGCCGTACCCCTTGAGCGCCACCCGGCCGCCGGGTCCGGCGAGCTGCTGGGCGGCGCGGGCGGCGGTGTCCTCGTCGGTGGCCCAGGCCCAGGGGAGCTGGCGGATGCCGTACCCGCTCAGCAGCCGGGCCGTGCGGGGCGGGTCGAGCCGCCCGCCGTCCGGATGGGCGGCGAGGTAGGTGTCGAGGACGCGGGAGCTTCCCTCCCGGTCGGTTCCGGTCAGCTCGGGGATCACCCCCGCCGCGCGGGTGCGCCGGTGATGGTGCGCGGTGGCGTGGGCCAGGGCGCGGGCGGCCGGAACCGGGTCGGCGTAGGACGGGAGAGTTCCTCCCGCCGCCGACGGCAGCAGCGTGACGTGGTCGGGCTGGTCCAGCAGGACGCAGAGCACCGGCTTGGGCGGGGTGCCCCCGCCCGCCCGGGTCACGGCGCGGAGCAGGTCCTCGCCCGTGGAACGCTCGATGGCCGTGGGCACCAGGCTGACGAGGACGGCATCGACACTGTCGTGGCCGGACAGGGTGGCCAGGGCCCGGGCCAGGGCTTCCTCCGTGATCGCGGGGGTCAGGTCGACGGGGTTGGTGAGGACCGCGTCCGCCGGCAGGTTCTCGCGCAGCGCCGCCACCAGGTCGTGGGAGAACTCCGGCACGGTCAGCCCGGCCTCGGAGCAGGCGTCGGCCGCCAGCACCCCCGCTCCGGCCGCGTTGGAGAGCACGGCCACCGCGGGCCCTTGCGGCGCGGGCTGGCTGTGCAGGAGCGCCGCCGCCTCCAGCAGTTCGGCGATGCTCCGGGTCGCGATGATGCCCGCCTGGGCGAAGAGCGCCTGCCGGGTCGGGGTGGAGGTGGCGGCGGCCGCCGTGTGCGAGGCGGCGGCCCGGCGGCCGGCGGCCGTGCGCCCCGCGTCCACGGTGAGGACTGGCATCCGGCGGGAGACGCGCCGGGCGGTACGGGAGAAGACCTGCGGATTGCCGAAGGATTCGAGGTGGAGCACCGCCAGGTCGGTGCGGCCGTCCTCCTCCCACCACTGCAACAGGTCGTTGCTGCTCACGTCGTACTTGTTGCCGAGCGACACGAACGTCGACACGCCGATTCCCAGGCGGGACAGCCCGTCGAGCAGAGCGATGCCGATGCCGCCGGACTGTACGGCGATACCCGCGGTGCCGGGCCGCGCGGCGTGCGCGGCGAAGGTGGCCTGGAGGCGGACGCCTTCCTCGTTGTTGGCGATGCCGAGGCAGTTGGGACCCACCAGGCGCATGCCGTGGGTGCGGCAGGCGGTCAGCAGGGCTCGGCCCTGGGCGGAATCCAGGCCCGAGGTGACCACCACCAGGGCCCGTACCCCGGCCCGGCCGCATTCCTCGGCGGCTCCGGGGATCTGCGGGGCGGGAAGAGCCAGCACCGCGAGATCGGGCGTGCGCGGCAGTTCGGCGACCGAGGGGGCGGAGGGCACGTGTTCCAGGAAGCGCGCGTGAGGATTGACCGCGTAGGCGAGGCCCGTGAAGTGACCGCCGGTCAGGTTGCGCAGGATGGCGCGGCCGACGGAGGCCGGACGGGTGCCCGCGCCGATCACCGCCACGCACCCGGGGCGCAGCAGCGGCACCAGACTGGCGATGCCGGCGGCGCGGGCCCGTTCGTCCACGGCACCCGGATACCGGTCGTCGCCCGCGTCGAGGCGAACCGTGCACCGTACCTCGTTCCCCTCGAAGCGGCGGGAGACGGGCAGGCCGAGATCGGCGAACACCTGGAGCACCGGCTGGTTGTCGGCGAGCGCCTCCGCGGTCAGCCGGGAGACGCCCTCCCGGCGGGCCGCGTCCACCAGGTGCTCGATCATGAGGGTTCCGATGCCGCGATGGTGCCAGCCGTCGGCCACCGCCAGCCCGATCTCCGCCGTGGCCCCCGCCGCGTCCACGAGGTCGTACTCGGCTGCCCCGACCACCTCCTCGGCGGAGCCGGCGAGGATGCCGTGGTAGCCGGGCCGGGGCGGCGCGGTCATGCGATCGGCGGCCTCGTGGCCGGCGCGACGGCTGAAGGCGAAGAACCGGCGGCGCAGATCGGCCGGCGACATTGCCGCGTACATGCGGGCGATCGCGTCCCTGTCGCCGGGGCCGGGCGGACGCAGCCACACTGTCGTGCCGTCCGACAACAGCGCGTGCGTCGTCCCGGTGTCGCCGCTGCGTGCCATTCCTGATCACCAGCCTGGGGGAGGGGGTCCTTCCAGGATCCGCCGGGCGGTCCGCCGCCGCGCGCGCCCCGGTCCGAATGGGCGGAACACCGCACGGACGGCTGAGGACCGCCCGCCCGATGGTCCGGCTCGCGTGGCGGGGTCCTTCCACCGGTGGTCAGCTGAGCGGGAGGGCCGGGGACCGGAACGCACGGAGGGCGGTGGCGGGTGATGGCACACCCCATCGTGGTGGGCATCGACGGGTCGGAATCCAGTCTGCGCGCGGCGGACTGGGCGGTGGACGCGGCGGACCGCCGCGGCCGTGAGCTGCGCATGGTGTACGCGTCGTTCTGGGAACAGTTCGAGGTGATGTCCCCCTCGGTGGGCCTGAGCCGCCCCGAGGGCGGCATGATGGCCCGCAACGTGCTGGCCGCCGCCCAGCAGCGGGCTTCCCAGCGGCGACCGGCCGTGAAGGTGAGCGTGGAGGTGCTCACCCAGCCACCGATTCCCGCGCTGCTGGAAGAGGCGGGGTCCGCCTCGATGATCGTGGTCGGCTCACGTGGCCGGGGGCAGCTGGCCGGCCTGCTGCTCGGCACCGTCGGGCTCGGGGTGGCCGCCCGGGCCACCTGCCCGGTCGTCGTGGTCCGGGGAGCCGAGCCCGCACGGGAGGGCTACTTCCAGCGGGTCCTCGTCGGGATCAAGGACGTGGACCGGCCCGCGGCCGTCGCTTTCGCCTTCGAGGAGGCGGACGCCCGGCAGTGCGAACTGCGTGCGGTGCACGCCTGGCTCTCCCCGGCCGAAGGCGGTACCGGCCGGCAGACGGAGCGGACGGCCGCCGACGTACTGGCCCGCTCACTCGCGCCCGGGAAGGAACGCCATCCGGACGTACGGGTGGTGGAGCGACCGCAACGCGGGGCCCAGCGGTCCGCACTGCTCACGGCGGCGGAGACAGCGGACCTGCTGGTGCTCGGCGCCCACCGGCGCGCCACCCCGGTGGGGCTGCACCTGGGGCTGACCTCGCACGCGCTCCTCCAGCACGCGGCCTGTCCGGTCGCCGTGGTGCCCGAGCACTGAGCACGCGCCCGGGACGGCCGACGCACCGCCCCGGCAGGCAGCCCCGGACGCCCGGCGTCTCCGGAACGCTCCCGGGGTCCCCGCCACGGCCCGCGGCGCCCACCGGGCTCGGTGCCTCCGGGCGGCGCGGGGCTCCCGGGTCAGCCGACGAGCGACGAATAGTTCTCCTCCTCCTGGGCGACGTGCAGGAGGAGGAGAGCGTGCAGCCCGTACAGGCACCGTCTCAGGTCCGGGATCTGCTCGTCCCGCAGAACGGCACGCGCGCCGGGCCGGTCCTCGCCGGCGAGGGCGAGGTGAGCCGTGAGCCGATGCGTCAGCCGTTCGATCTCGGTGCGCGACCTGCTCAGGGCCGCCGTGGCCTCGGGGCCGCCCAGCCACCGGGCGAGGACCGGGTAGGCCTCCCGCTCCTCCTCCCGTTCGTGCGGCAGCAGCCGCTCCCTGAGCCCCGCCTCCGCGCGGCGGACCGCGGGCAGCGCCCGGTCCGGATCCCCGTCGGAGAGCGTCTCGGCGGCGACCCGGGTGGCGTCGACGATCTCCCCCAGGGCCACGTGCCCCGCCTGACACCGTCGCACCAGATCGCGGGTACCGGGGTCGGGACGGCGCTCCGTCCCGCGGACCGAGCGCAGCGCGTTGAGAATCACCGTCACGTCGATGCATTCCTGCAGCAGCGCCCCGGCGGCCGGAGGCAGCAGCCCGACGGCGGCCACGACCATGGCCGCCAGGGACAGCGCCATGCCGCCCACCGCGCTCTGCACCGCGATCCTCCGTGAACGGCCCGCGATGACCACCGCGTCGGCCAGCCGCTCCACCCGGCCGGTGGTGAGGACGACATCGGCGACCTCGGAGGAGGCGCTCGATCCGGTCGCCCCCATGGCGACGCCGACATCGGCCGCCGCGAGGGCCGGAGCGTCGTTCACCCCGTCGCCCACCATCACGGTCACCGCGCGCTCGCACTCCTCGCGGACCGAACTCACCTTCTGGGCCGGGCTCTGGCCCGCGCGCACGGCATCGAGCCCGAGCATGGCGGCGACATCCCGGGCGGGCCCGGGACGATCCCCGGTGAGCAGCAGCGTTCTGTCGATGCCCGCCGCCCGCAGACGCCGCAGGGTGCGGGGGGCGTCCAGCCGCAAGGGGTCCTTCAGCAGGACGGCCCCGACCAGCGTGCCGCCGGCGCCGACCCACACCACCCCCGCACCTTCCACCAGCGCCCGGTTCTCCGCCGCGCGCGCCCAGCCCGGGACCTCCGCCCGGCTCTCCCGGCGCCCGACACTGATCGCCTCGCCCTCCACCACGCCGCGCACGCCCCGGCCCGGCTCCTCGCCGACGCCCACCGCCGGCGGCACCTCCAGCGATCTGCGGTGCGCCTCGTCGACCAGCGCCCGGGCCAGGACATGCGGGGAGTACTGATCGACGGAGGCGGCGACCCGCAGCACCCGTGCGGCGTCCCAGCCCTCGGCCGCCAGCACCTCGACCACCGTCGGCCGGCCGGCGGTGAGCGTCCCCGTCTTGTCCAGCACCACGGTCCGTACCTGTCCCAGGCGTTCCAGCGCGCCCCCGTCCCGGACCACCACCCCCAGCCTGGCGGCGTGGGCCAGGCCCGAGACGATCGCCACCGGGGCAGCCAGCAGCAAGGGGCACGGGGTGGCCACCACCAGGACCGCCACGGCCCGCACCGGGTCCGCGCTCCACCACCAGGCCACCCCGGCCAGCACCAGGGTCACCGGCACGAACCAGGCGGCGTACCGGTCCGCGAGCCGCACCACCGGTGCTCCCGCCGCGACCGCCTGCTCGGCCAGCCGGACGATCTCCGCGTAAGTGCTGTCCGCCTCCGTCGCCGTCGCCCGGAGTTCGAACACCTCCCCGCCGTTCACCGCGCCACTGCGCACGCGCTCGCCCTCGCCCCGTACGGCGGGCTCGGGTTCGCCCGTCAGCACGGACTCGTCCAGGACGGCCGTCGCGCCGACCACCCGGCCGTCGACCGGAACCACCTCACCGGGGCCGACCACCAGCACATCGCCCGGCGCCACCTGCGCCAGCGGGACGGTCAGCACGCCCTCCGCCACACGTTTGCGCGCGGTGTGCGGGGCGTGCTCCAGCAGGGAGCGCAGGTCCCGCTCGGCGCGCCGCTCGGCCGCCGACTCCAGCCAGCGTCCGGTGGCCAGCATCAGGGCGATCAACGCTCCCGCCAGATACTCCCGTACCGCGAGCGACCCGCCCAGCGCCAGCACCGCGATCAGGTCCACCCCGGTCCGTCCGTGACGCACCGCGCGCGCCACCCACACCACCGCCGGAACGAGTCCGGCCACGGTTCCCGCCGACCAGACGAGGTCGGCCACCGCCCGTGCGCCGCTCCACCAGGCGACCGCACCGGCGACCAGGCACACTCCGGTGACCCCGGTCAGGGCGGGTTCCGTCCAGTGCCGGGTCGCCCGTCCCCGGGGACGGGCCGCGGACGGCGGAGGGGATGGGCCCACAGGACACGCTCCTTCCGGGCACGACACGGCGACGGCCCCACCTGCGCCATGACACCTCAGCCCGCCCGGCAATGCCAGGAACGGCAGGCCGTGCCGCCCGCCCGTGTCCCGCTCCGTCACGGGCGGATCGGCTCGCCGGCGGCGGGAGTCCCACCCGGCGGCCACCGGCGGCGGGGGGCAGTGCGCCGAGCGGATCACAGCCGGGTACCCCCCAGCGGTGACTTCGGACGCGGGCGGCCATGGCGTGCGGGAGCGGGCAAGAGCACACGCCGAGGATGAGCGAAACCGTCCCGTACCCACCGAGTCCGAAGAGAAGGATGCCGAACATGAAGCCCTCCCTCGTCCGGCTGGCAACCGCTGTCAGCGGTCTGGCCCTGACCGCGGTGTCCGTCGGCACCGCCCCCGCCGCCGTGGCGGACTCCAGGACCCCGTCCCTCAGCACGGTGCAGGACACCCGCGCCGCCATGCGCGGTGAGGGGTTCGCCCACGCCGCCTACCTTCTCTACGCCGACGAGGCGGACCGGGAGGGGCACGGCCGGATTGCCGAGCTCTACCGCAGCACCGCGCAGACCGAGCTCGGGGATCACTTCACCCAGGAGGCGGCGCTCATCTCCTACGTCGGGAGCAACGAGTCCAACGTCCGCCAGGCGATGGAGGGCGAGCGGTTCGAGGCCACCTCCATGTACCCGACCTACGCCGAGGAAGCCCGCCAGGACGGGGACATCGCCGCCGCCGAACTCTTCACGGAGATCGCGGCGGACGAGGCCGAGCACAGGGAACTGCTGGCGCTCGCCCTCAAGGCGCTCACCACCGGCGAGGGAAAGATCCCCGCGCCGCCGCAGGTGGACCCCGTCGCCGTGCCGGCCGGTCTGCCCCAGGTGTCCTCCGCGCGGACCCGGGCCAACCTCGACGACGCCATGCACGGTGAGGGCCTGGCCAACGCCACGTACACGCTCTTCGCCCAGCACGCGCGGGACACCGGCGAGCACCGGCTCGCCGCCCTGTTCGAAGGGCTCGCTCAGGTGGAACTGCGGGAGCACTTCGCGTCCGAAGCCCTTCTCGCCGGCCTGGTCTCCGACACCGCCACGAACCTCCGGACGTCCATCGCCGGGGAGACCTACGAGGCCGAGGTCATGTACCCCACGTTCGCCCGCCGCGCCGCGGAGAGCGGTGACGCCGGAGCGGCCGAACTGTTCACCGAGATCGCCGGGGACGAGGCCGGGCACGCGGAAGCCTTCCAGCGGGCGCTGAACCACCTCGGCTGAGCTACGGGCCTGGGCCCCGCCGCTGCAGCACGGCCGGGACCGGATGTGAGCTGCCCTGCCCCGTGGGGCAGTCCGCGGG
>NZ_JBHWJL010000004.1:0-53099 GCF_042731495.1 Streptomyces sp. NPDC059853 | reverse complement strand
GAAATCGGCCCATTCGCTGCCGGGCGCGATGCCCGGCACCCAGATGCGGTGCTTGCGCAACTGGTGCGGGGTCAGGCTGGTCGCGTCGGCGAGCGGATGCTTCGGGCCGACGAGCAGTTCCACCGGGGAGTCGAACGCGTGCCGCATCCGGATGCCGGGCGGCAGCCCGGCCGGGTCGGTGACCGTCCGGAACGTCGCGTCGACCTCGCCCGCCGCCACGGCGGCGACCGCCTCCCACGGGTCGGTGACCTTGAGGGTGACCACGTCGATCCGGCTGCCGGGGCGGGAGCGCCAGTACTCGTGGAGGATGACGGCCTGCGCGGTGCGCAGGCCGAGGACGTCGATCCGGAGGGCGCGGGTGCCGGGCCGGACGGCGGTCAGGGCGCGTTCGACGCTCGCGACGACGCCACGTGCGTGGGGAAGGAAGGTGTGTCCGTCCCGGGTCAGTTCGACGCCGCGTGCGGTGCGGGTGAACAAACGTACTTCCAGTTCGCGTTCCAGTCCGGCGATCCGCTTGGAGATCGCCTGCTGGGTCACGCCCAGTTCGTCGGCGGCGTGCCGGAACTGGCCGAGCTCGGCGGCCCGGACGAATGATCGCAGTGCTTCGGTGTCCACGACTGGATCCTAGGGAGCCACAACCAACGGTTGTGGCTCACCGGAGGCCGGTTGTCCGGGATCACCGGACCGTCCACCAGGCGCTGGCCACACTCGCGGCGAGCGAGGCGAGGCCGAGGACGGTGATGGTGGAGAACGCCCGGTCCGCAGCGGTACGGCGGCCTGCGACCGGGGCGGTCCGCCGCAACTCGCCGGTGGTGTGCCGGGTCGGTGCGCAGGGGCCGTCCTGCTCGCCCCGGACGAACGCGCGCAGGGTGGCGAGGCAGGAGCCGCAGGCCCGGACGGCCCGGGCGCGGCCGTCGGCGACCACGGACCCGGCCCACAGGACCGGTACGTCGTCGGTGCGGCACATGGAGCACCGGCCGGCCTGCGCCCAGCCGGTGAACTCCCCGGCGTGCAGCCAGGCGAGGGGGGTGGGAACGGTCATGCGCGTCGGCTTCCGTGCGGTGGTTCTTCGGTACGCCGTCCGTCGACGGTCCGGCGGACGGTGAGCATCCGTCCGGTGCTGAGCGTCAGCCGCCCGCCCCGGATGAAGTTGAGCCGCCGCCCGTTGTGCAGCACGGTCACCGACTCGACCTTTTCCGTCCGGCCCCCCACCTCGATCCGGTCCCACTCCCGGACCCGCTGCACCGGAACGTCGAGGGTCACCGTGACCCACTGCGGCGGCTCACTGGTCTCGTGCGCGGTCATCGCGGGTCCCCGAACAGGTCGCAGCTGAACCAGACGATCTTCCCGGCGCAGTGCCCGGTGCGTTCGCACCCGAAGCGGGTGGCCATCTCCCGCAGCAGCCACAACCCGCGCCCGGATTCCGCGTCCCAGTCGGGCGCTTCCCCGATGACGGGCATCTCGACGGAACGGTCGAAGACCTGCACCGTGACCTCGCTCCCGATCCGGACGATCCGCAGGTAGCAACGGGGCTCGGCCACATGCCGGATGACGTTGGACAGCAACTCACTGACCCCCAACCGCACCAGCTCGACCGCCCCCGCCGACCCACCCCAGGCCAGCAACACTTCAGCCGCTTCCCGCCGCCACCACTCGATGCTGCGGCCATCGGCCCTTAACGACTGCCCGTACACGTTCTGGTCGTAGGCCACTCGTACGGAACTGCTCACGGCACCCTCCAGGCGGTAGGCGCGACCCTGTCGCCAAGAGGGGCACCACCAACAGTCACCCCGAAGGCACGCTGTGTCGCTACGGCTTAGAGTGCAGGCAACATCCGGATTTTGCAACCAGGCAAATTAACAACGTTGTTAGATGGCATCGGACAGGAAGCAGATACGCTCTGTGTCCGAGGTTTCACCGGTTCGGCCTCCAGATGGCAGGCGAAGGAGCGAATGACATGGCAGCACGTCCGCGACCTCGGGTGCGTTTGAGGCGGCTTGGTGGGAAGTTGCGCCGACTCCGTGAGGCGGCCGGTGTACGGATGGAAGACGCAGCCCGCCGGATCGACGCCGACAAGCCCAAGATCAGCAGGATCGAGAACGGCCTTGCCTCCATCCGCCGACTGGAGTTGGAGGCCTTGCTGAGCCTGTACGGGGTCAGCGACGAACAGGTCGTCACCGCGATGGTTGCCATGGCCAAGCAGACCAGGCGGAAGGGGTGGTGGCATCAGTACAGCCAGGACCTTCATCCGCACTTCGAAGAACGGATGGACCTGGAGGACGACGCCGCTCGCATACTCGCCTTCCAGCCACTACTGGTGCCGGGACTGCTCCAGACCACCGAGTACGCCCGCTCGGTCATCCGGAGTGCGGAGAGAACGGCTACTGAGGCAGAAGTCGAGCACTGGGTCGAGATGCGCATGGCACGACAGGCGATCCTCCGTCGAGCAACCGCGCCCCAACTGGTGTGTTTGCTGGACGAGGCGGTCTTGCACCGACGTGTCGGCGGCGCGTCCGCCCTGAAGGGGCAACTGGACCGATTGCTGGAGATCAACTCCCCGCCGGACCTGTCGATTCAGGTGATCCCCTTCGGCCAGGGCTGGCACGCGGGACTCGACGGTGGCTTCAGCGTGTACTCCTATCCCGATCCGCTGCACCTGGACGTCGTGACCGTGGACTACCTGGACGGCGCCCTGTACCTGGAGGACGATGCCAGTGTCGGGCGATACCACCGGGCCTTTGACCAGCTCAGAGCCTCGGCCCTATCGTCTCGGCAATCCATGTCACTCATCTCGCGACTCTCGCGGGACCTGGAGAGAGAAGTCTGAGGGATCTCATGGTCCGGCATAACCTGCCCGCACATCGGTGGCGCAGTTCTTCGTACAGTGCCGACAACGGAGGCCAGTGCGTCGAGGTGCAGTTCACGGAGGAAGGGTTCCTCGCCGTAGGAGACAGCAAAGACCGTGCCAGAGGAGCGCTCGTGTCCGACCCGATCTCATGGAGCAACTTCATACGGGCAGTGAAGAACGCGCGGCTGGGGCCCTGAGAACGCGCGGCAGGTGCGCACACCTTGAGTCGTCCGACTCCGGTGAGGCGGCAGACGTGCATCAACAGCGCCCGTGTCATGGCCTTTTCGTGCCGTGGCTCAGCCGATCTCACCGGGTAGGAATCCGGTCGTACGGGTCGTAGCCGGTGCTCCAGGGCAGCTAGCGAAGGCTGAGAGAAGCCGCTGCGGAGGATCCGGACATGAACACAGGCGATCTGTATGCCTCCGACCTCAGCGACGCCGCTTGGTACACGTCGTCGTTCAGCAACGGCGGGGAGCACTGCGTTGAGGTCGCCGGCCTGCCGGGTGGCATCGCTGTCCGGGACTCGAAGGACCCGGCCAGGGGAACCCTGCGCTGCTCCGCCGGCCAGTGGGGTGACTTCTGCCAGGCTGTGAACGAAGGAACGCTGTAGCTGCGCTCCGGCGCGCAACCGGCCCTTCCCACACCCATGGGGAGGGCCGTCCTCTTGAGCTGCGGTTTCAGGCGACCCCCGGGCGGGCGACCTACCGTGGAGCGCGACGGGGCGCGCGGTCCGGAGCCGGTGAGGAGTGGGGGGATGACTGACGGCGATCACCGGGCGCGTGCGTCCGCGCCGTACCTGGGGTGGGGCAGGGGCAGGGGGGAGACCTGAGCGGAGGACGTGGCGGCGCGGGGGCGGTGGGGGACGCGTACCGGGCCCGTTCGCGTGCGGCGCAGCCTCTACGCGTCCGGGCGGGCGTCGTACGCGGCGCGGGCGGCGTCGATGCGCGGGAGATGCAGGACGCTCCACTCCAGCAGCGGTGCGGTGGCCTCCCGAAGGGTCATGCCCATCGGGGTGAGTTCATAGCTGACGTGCGGTGGCATGACGTTGCGGACCGTCCGCGTGAGGATTCCGTCCCGTTCCAGGTCACGCAGGGTGACGGTGAGCATGCGCTGGCTGATTCCGTCGATCGCTCGCTTGAGTTCGGTGAAGCGGCGTGGCCCCTGACTGAGGGTGCGCACCACCAGTAGTGCCCATTTGTCACCGACGATGTCCAGCACTTCGCGGGTGCGGCACGGGTCCTCCTGACGGGTCGGCTGTGACTCACCGTCGACTGGGTTCATGGTTACCTCCAGAGAACCGGGGCACCGAAATGTGCCTTATTGCGCTTTATGCGGCGGGTGCAGCACGATGGCATCGGTTCTCAAAGGGTACCGAGGAACGGATCGGAACCATGATGTCTCCGCGCCTCGCCCTCCCCGGATAGGAAGACTGTTTCCCTCATGTCAACGTTTCTGCTGATCCATGGCGCTTGGCACAGCGGTCGGTGCTGGGACCGGGTGGTGCCGCTGCTGGAGTCGGCCGGACACCGCGTGTACGCGCCTTCGCTGACCGGCTACGGCGACAAGGCGCACCTGCTCAGCCCCGAGGTGGGGCTCGACACGCACGTCGAGGACATCGTCAAGCTCCTCCACGAGGAGGAGCTGACCGAGGTGACGCTCGTGGGGCACAGCTACGCGGGCCTGGTGATCTCGTCCGTCGCCAACGACGTGCCGGAACGCATCGCGCACATGGTGTACCTGGACGCGATGGTCCCGGAACACGGCGAGGCGGCCATCGACGTCCAGCCCGTGACCCGGCAACTGATCGACCGGGCCGAGGCGTCCGGCAGCGGCTGGCGCATCCCGCCGCTGCCCGAGATGCCGCCGCCCTTCGGTCTGTTCGGGGTCACCGACCCGGCGGACGTCGCGTGGCTGCGCACGATGCTCACCGATCAGCCGGTGGGCTGCCTGCGGCAGCCGGTGCGGCTGGACAACCCGGCCGTGGACGCGATTCCCCGCACGCACATCCACTGCGCCGTGAAGCCGGAAGGCATCGCCCGGCGACCTGTCCCCGCCTTGCAGCCCAATGGTTCCCCGGCCCAGGTGTGGGAGCTGCCGACCGGGCACGACTGCATGATCACCATGCCGGACCAGCTGAGCGAACTGCTGTTGAGGGTCGGCCTCTGACAGCCTCCGGCCGTCGCACAGCGGACGCGGCCGAGGGCTACCGCAACCGGCCGCTGTCGCTCTCATCCTGTCGGCGGGGCGGCCGGGGAACGTGACGCCTTCCGGCGCAGCCCGGTCATCGGCGGACGGTGCCACCGCCTCCGCCGTCATCGTCCGGATCCGGACGTAACCCGGCCGGACAGCCGGCCTTCAGCAGGCGCGGTTCGGCTGACCGGGGCGGACCGGCCTCACAGGGCCTGGATCAGGCCGATGGCCAGGGCGACGAGCGGGGCGGCGATGAGCGGGCCGCCGACGCGGGTCAGGATGATGCCGGGCGTGGTGCGTTCGGGCGCTCCGTACAGCATGTGGACGAGGAACCCGCCGGACAGGGCGAGCAGGCCGACCAGCAGCATGATGCCGAACAGCCACTGGAGGAAGCCGCCCCAGTCGGTGCGGTCCAGATACAGGTAGTAGACCAGCGACAGGATCAGCAGCACCCCGGCGTGGGCGTGGCCGGCGCGGAAGAACTGTTCGCGCGCGGGGCCGAGGTCCTGGCGGTTCGCGTTGATGAAGCGCAGCAGGATGAAGCCGCTGGTTTCGACGGAGACCAGGGAGAAGAGGGCGATGATGGGCAGCAGTTCGGTGGCCGTCACGGGGGCACCGTAGGCCCGCCCGGCCGGTGGCGCGGGGAAGCGCACCGGGCCGTGCGGGTGATGGGGGATCAGGCGACGGGGGCCAGCGGCGGTTGTTCCTCGTCGGGGGCGCGGCGCCGTACGGTGGCGGACAGCCGGGTCCAGACGGTCGTGATCCGGAAGACGCTGACGACGGTGGTGCCCGCCGCCCGGTCGGCCAGCGAGCGGCGGGGCCCGGCGAGGGCGAGCAGCGCGCTGAGGCCGAAGACCGCCACCGCCAGGATCCAGCACAGCACCGACAGGCCGATCGCGCCGCCCACCAGCAGGCAGCAGGCCAGCGCGTACCAGCCGACGTCCACCAGGGTGCCGGCCGCCGCCCGGGTGGCCATCGTGGCGCGGGTGGGGCGCTCGCCGTCGCGGAGGCCCGTCACGCGCAGGGCCAGCAGCGCCTGGCCGGGGGTGCGGCCCATCAGGGCCAGGGACGCGAACCGGTAGGCGAACGCGAACACCACCAGTCCGGCGAAGCCCTGCCACACCGCGCGCACCGAGGAGCGCCACAGGGAGGAGCCGACGCCCTGGGCCGCGCCGACCAGGTCACCGCCGGAGGTGACGAGTTGCCAGGCGGAGATGCCCACCAGGCCCGGGACGCCGGTCAGTTTGGCGCTGATCCGGTTGAACGTGAGCCAGCCGAGCAGCGCGGCGATCGCGAGGATCACCGTGAAGTCCAGCAGCCAGGCCAGCAGCCGGCGGGTGCGCGGGGCGCGGGCGGGCGGTGGAGCCGGGTCCTGCTGGGCCATGGTGTCCCCCGGAGATGTGGCGTTGTGATGATCAACTCCGCATCCTAGGCCCCGTCTTGGGACGCCATCGCCCGCCGCCAGGCGGACTCGCGCAGCAGCCGCAGACCGTTGAGGCCGACCAGCACCGTGGAGCCCTCGTGCCCGGCCACGCCCAGCGGGAGCGGGAGATGGCCCACCAGGTCCCAGGTGACCAGGACGGCGATGAACGTTCCGGCGATGACCAGGTTCTGGATGACCAGCCGGCGGGCGCGGCGGGCGAGATGGAGGACGGCGGGGATGGTGGCGAGTTCGTCGCGGACGACCACGGCGTCGGCGGTCTCCAGGGCGAGGTCGGAGCCGGCCCGGCCCATCGCCACCCCGGTGTGGGCGGCGGCCAGCGCGGGGGCGTCGTTGACGCCGTCGCCGACCAGCAGCACCTTGCGGCCGGCGCTCTCCCACTCCCGTACGGCGGCGGCCTTGTCCTGCGGCAGCAGCCCGGCCCGTACGTCGGTGATGCCGACCTCCTCGGCCAGCCGGCGGGCGGCCGGGGCGTTGTCGCCGGTGAGCAGGACGGGGGTACGGCCGGTGTGCGCGGTGAGCGCGGCGACGGTGGCGGCGGCGCCGGGGCGCGGTCGGTCGGCGAGGCCGAGGTACCCGGCCGGGTCGCCGTCGCGCAGCACCACGACGACGGTGTGTCCCTCCTTCTCCAGCTCGGTGGGGTCCTCGTCCGGGAGGAGCCGGGCGGGGGCACCGACCCGGATCTCCTGGCCCTTGACGGTGGCGGTGACCCCGGTGCCGGGGGCGGAGCTGAAGCCGGTGGCGTCGGCGAGGACGAGGCCGCGTTCGCGGGCGGCGGCGGTGATGGCGCGGGCGAGGGGGTGTTCGCTGGGGTGTTCGGCGGCGGCGGCGAGGGCGAGCAGCGCGTCCTCGTCGAGTCCGCTGCCGGGCAGCGGGCGCAGCGCGGTGACGCGCGGGGTGCCCTCGGTGAGGGTGCCGGTCTTGTCGAGGGCGACGGCGTCGGTCTGGGCGAGGCGTTCCATGACGACGGCCGATTTGGCGAGGACGCCGTGCCGTCCGGCGTTGGCGATGGCGGACAGCAGCGGCGGCATGGTGGCCAGCACGACGGCGCAGGGGGAGGCCACGATCATGAACGTCATGGCGCGCAGCAGGGTGGCGTCGAGGGCGGCGCCGAGCGCGAGTGGGATCAGGAACAGCGCGAGGGTGGCGGTCACCATCGCCCAGGAGTAGCGCTGTTCGATCTTCTCGATGAACAGCTGGGTGGGGGCCTTGGTGCGGGAGGCGTCCTCCACCATCTTCACGATCCGGGCGATGACGGAGTCGGCGGGGTCGCGGGTGACGCGCACCCGCAGGGCGCCGGTGCCGTTGACCGTTCCGGCGAACACCTCGTCGCCGGGCGCTTTGGCGGCGGGCAGTGGTTCGCCGGTGATGGTGGCCTGGTCGACCTCGCTCTCGCCGGAGAGGACCAGGCCGTCGGCGCCGATCCGTTCGCCGGGCCGGATGAGCAGGGTGTCGCCGACGGCGAGGCGGTCGGCGGGCACGGTCTCCTCGCCGTCGCCGCCGGGGCGCAGCCGGGTGGCGGTGGCGGGGGCCAGGTCCAGCAGGCCCCGGACGGACTCGGCGGTGCGGTGGGTGGCGATCGCCTCCAGGGCGCCGGAGGTGGCGAAGATGACGATGAGCAGCGCCCCGTCGAGGACCTGGCCGATGGCGGCGGCGCCGAGGGCGGCCACGATCATCAGCAGGTCCACGTCCAGGGTCTTCTCGCGCAGGGCCTTGAGCCCTTCCCAGCCCGGTTCCCAGCCGCCGCAGACATAGGTGGCGGCGTAGAGCGGGCCCCAGAGCCAGGCGGGGGCGCCGAGCAGGTGGGTGGGGAGGGCGAGGAGGAAGAGGAGCAGGGCGGCGAGCGCCCAGCGCGCCTCAGGCAGCCGTACATACGTAGACGTGAACACCTATTCATATATAGGCCATGGCGGAGCGGTGAGAGGACGCAGGGGGAGTGACACGGCTCACAGGAGGCCCGGCAGGACGGCGCCCGGGGCCACGGTCAGGCGTTCTGGGCCTCGCCGGACGGGGCCGGGGCCGGAACCGGCACGGCCGGCTGGGCCGGGAGGTCGCGCACGGACCGGCTCAGCAGCGCGGCCGTGTTCACCAGCAGCGCCAGGACGGCACAGGCGGCCAGGGTCCGCTCCACCCCCACCGCGGCGGAGACCGGCCCGATGAGGGCCAGACCGAGCGGGCCCAGGACGAACGAGCCCAGGGCGTCGTACGAGCTGACCCGCGACAGCGCCTCCTGGGGCACGTGCCGCTGCAACTCGGTGGACCACAGCACCTCGAAGATGTCGCCGCACACGCCGTTGACCAGGGCGGAGACCGCGATCAGCCACACCGGGGCGCCGAGGGCGAGCAGCAGGAACGGCGGGACGAAGCCGAAAGTGGCGAGGGTGGCCGTGCGCATCGGGAACCGCGGCCTGATCCGCATCGCCACCAGTCCGCCCGCGACGAAGCCCACCGCCTGGGCGGCCACGATCACCGACCAGGCGGCGGCGCCGCCCAGCCGGTCGTCGGCGACGACCGGGCCGAGCACGTACATCCCGCCGTTGAAGCACGCGTTGAGCACCGAGAACTGGAGCACGACCTGCCAGATCCACCGCCGGGAGGTGAACTCCCGCCAGCCGTCCCGCAGGTCGGTCAGCATCCGAGGCGTGCTCGTGCGGGCCGCCGGGGCCTGCGCGACGACGCCCCGGAGGTAGAGGGTGGACAGGGCGAAGAGGACCGCGCTGACCGCCAGCGCCCGGTCGGCGCCGAACGCGCTCACCAGCACCCCGGCCAGCCCGGCGCCCCCGATGGTCGCGGCGCTGCGCGACAGCCGGATCAGCGCGTTGGCGGCCTGGAGCCGGTCCCGCGTCACCACCTGCGGCAGGATCCCCGCCGCGGCCGGAAGGAACAGCGCGGTCGAGGCGCCGTTGAGCGTCGCCAGTGCGCACAGTGCGGGGACGCCACCGGTCTGCGCGGCCAGGACGAGCGCCATGCCCGCCTGGCTCACGAAGGCCAGCACATTGGCGATCACCATCACCCGCGCCCGGGGCAGCCGGTCGGCGATCACCCCGCCGAACAGCAGGAGCAGCACCTGGGCCGCCGAGCGCGCGAAGAGCACCAGGCCCAGCGTGGTGGCGGAGCCGCCCGGCATGCCCAGGACGGCGAACGCCAGGGCGATCGGGGCGAGCGAACTGCCCACCAACTGGAGAGCCCGGGACAGGAACAGCCGGCGGAACGGCCGCTGGCGCAGCACGGACAGATCCTCACGCACGGGCCCTCCACGGCGGCGACGGGGTCGGGACGCGCCCGGTCCCGCACGGTGACGAGCGGGCGGTGTCCGTGCCCGTCGGCATCGGACGCGCTCTCCCGGCGGTCCGGTGACCGGAGCATTGAACCCGATCCGCCCTCCGGTGGCCACCCGTTTTCGTCCCGGCCGCGCCCGGCGGGAGCGGCGGCTGCCTGGGTGAAGATCCGCAAGGCCCGGGCGCACGGGCCGTGAGCTGCGCCGGACCCGCCCGGCGCGCTGCCGGGCACCACGGTGCGGCCACCCCGGAACCGGGGGGAGCGGGCGGCGGTCCGCCCCGCTCGTACGGCGCCCCCGCAGGGCGCCCCGTAGCTCCCTAACGCCCGCGCTGACCTGCGGAAACGCCGATGACAAGGCAAGCGCCCCCGGCAGGACTCGAACCTGCGGCCAAGTGCTTAGAAGGTATTTCTTCCTGAGCGCTGTGCTAACCAGCGTTTTTGCAGGTCGCACCGGAGCGTAATACGTCGAAGCACTTTCCCTAAATTCGTCGCTGAAAATGACCGGCAACTGATGATGCCGTCAACACAGATCACCCCGAGTAGCCATTGAGGCTAGCTCGGGGTGATCAAGGCCGGGGCCCGACATCTGGACGGGCATGGCGTACCTCGCGTCGACGCCTACCCGGCCGCGAGTCGCCCGACAGCTCACTGCACGGATCGACTCACGCCATGAGGCCCACGAGGAGGGCTGGGCAGGGCTGTCCTGCCGTGGACGACCGGCTCTGGTGATCAGACATGAACTCCCCCCGTCAGCAGCTCCTGGGCGATCGTCGCCCGCCGTGTGAGGGACTGCGCTGCCCAGTACCGGCTGTGCGCTGCCCCCCACGTGGCGCCTCCGGCGATGCCGCGCTCCAGGCCGGGACCTTGCGCACCCACCCGAGCGCGGCATCCGGACGATGACCCGCCTCTACGAGCTGCACGAGGGCGTAGGCGGCGTCCACCCAGGCCGGCCCGCGCGCAGCTCTCCGCCAGTCGACCACAGCGACGCTGTCACGCGTCACCAGCACATGCGCCGGGCACATGCAGGTGTGCAGCAGGCGAGACCCGCGCAGCCGCTCCAACTCGGGCCGAGTGGTCCAGTCCAACCAGCGGTCCGCGTACTCCGGCACCATCCCCCGAATGGTCGATCCGCACGAACTGCGCAGCACGTCACCCAAACGGGTGACGTCGGGTGATCCGGGCGACAGATCCGCAGGCCGGCCGGGGGCGAGCGCCGTGGCGACGAGATCCCACGCGCCGACCATGGCCCGCCACTTCAGCGCCGGCACGTGCTCCAGCTCCAGCGCCGCGACCGCAGCCTCCGCACGCAGAGCCTCCCGGCCGCGCTGGTCCCCGATCCGCGCGCCGCGCACCAGCACGCTCTCCGTCCAGGTGTCCACGACGACCGCCAGGGCGCCGTCCACGTCCGGCACGTCCCGCACACCCCGCACAGGGCCAGTGCGCGCCTCGACCGCCCGCTGGATCGCCGGATGCACATCCGCCCAGCGAGACCTCGTGGTCACCCCCACGAGATCACCGCCGCGACGAGCAGGATCAGCGCCGCGCAGAGCATCCCGAGCGGCACAGCTCCCAGAGCGACCCGCAGCACCTGGCGATACGTCCACGGCCGCCTGCTCACCGGATCCCCCTCCGCATCGCCACGGCCAGGGCCTCCGCCGGAGTCCGATACCGGCACACGGGGGCGTCCGCAGGCGCCGTGTGCCCGTCCAGCAGCCGGCACAGCTGCGTGTGCAGCACCTCGGCGCCAGCAGGCGTCAGCAGCAGCACAGCCTCCACCGTCTCCTCTCCGTCCGCCGTCTTCTCGCCGTCCGGGCCGGCGAGGAGCAGCACCGGCAGCTCCAGCAGCTCACCCACCCGCCGGGCCGGCACGCCCGCCCGCCGCGTCATCTCTGGCCTGTCCGTCACCGCATCCCCCCGTGGTAGGTGATCCGGCCAGGGCCGGACTCTGTGACCTCGCTGATCGGCCGGACCCTGTGCCGGGCCCGGCAGGTCCCGCAGGCGTAGATACCGCCAGCCGCGCTCGATCCCCGCTCGATCACGCCGATGAGGACCAGGTCCTCGTCGGCGTCGCACCAGCGGCACTCTGCTCTGGTCATCACCGGGCCGCCCCCGCCCGCTGCTCGGCCGCGCTGTCGATCGCGGCCTGCACCTCCTCGATGCCTGCGGCGAGGACGTGCCAGCCGCAGGACCTGACGATCCGCTCCTCGCCGACGACGATGACGATGACCTCGACCACGCCAGGGGCCGGGCACATGGCACACGGAGGCGCCTCCACGGCGAGCATCAGACCACCTGCCCGAGCAGCGCCTGGAGCAGCTCGTCGGGATCCACCAGGAGGCCGCTGCCGTCGGGGGGCTGCACCCAGTAGATCCCGGGCGGCCCGGTCCGGTGCGGCGCGGGCAGCTGGAGGTAGCGCGGGGCGCCCATCGGCTCGGTGTCGCGCGCGGACCAGGTCGCCGCCGTGCCCACAGGCACGAGCGCGTACAGCGCGCCGAGGGGGTCCTGGGCGATGGGCCCGGGTGGGAGCGGGCTGGTGCCCGCAGGGATACGCACTGCGTCCCAGCAGACGCCCAGCGGCAGTATGGCCTGCCCGGCGGACGCGAGCCACCGCAGGCGCCCCTCGGGGTCACGGCAGGCGGACACCAGCCACTCGGCCGCTCTCGTCGTGTCGTGCATGGTCGTAGGCACAGCTCGGCACCATCCCCTCGTGTAGCTGTCGGTGAGGTGATGATGCCGAGCTGTGACCGGCACGACCGCACAGATTGTGCGGATGATTCCGCGTCAGCAACCTTGACAGGCCGCTGCGATGCCGCTAATTACACGCCTGCCCAGCGGGCCAGGCCGGCGATCGAGTCGTCCGCCCCGCGGTCCAGCCGCAGCAGCGCACCAGCCGTCGCCCGCACCGTCGGGTGGTGGCGGGTGTGCATCGGCGCGATCCGCCGCGCCTCCAGCAGGCTCCGGTGCGTCCCCGCCCGGTCGCCCTCCGCCAACTTGGCCGCCGCCACGTCGATGTGATGGTGGCTCGCGCGCTCGGCCGCCAGGCCGTCCGGCAGCTCCCACTCGTCCACGCCCTGCTCGCTGCCCCACTCCCGGAGTCGTGCGAGAGCCTGCTCCGTATCGCCCGTGTCGGACAGCACCGAGATCTGGTGGATGCGCACGTTCGCTGGCCCGAACGACATCTCGTAGTGCGTCGTATCCGTCCGCAGGACCTCGGCCCACGTCCCAGCCTCGGCCAGGCGCTCCATCGCCCGATCCGGCTGCCCGTCACGGGCCTCCACGACCGCGAGTTTGAGTAGCACCGCGCCGAGCACCGACATGTGCTCGGGCGACAGCGACAGCTCCGGCGCCATTCGCTCCACCTCGTCGGCCAGGCCCTCCAGTACGGTGCGGGCCGAGCCGAGCGCGCCCATGCGGATCATCGCCCCCGCGCGCAGGTACGCGGCCGTCGCCTGCATCAGCGGGTCGCCGGAGCGGTCCGCCGCCCAGTGCACCCGCTCGCACGCCGTGTAGCTCAGGTCGTGGTAACCGAGCTTGTGCGCGAGGCTGTTGGCCGCCCGGTAGCCGATGGCCAGCTGCCGGAACGCGCGGGCCTGCGGCTGCGGAAGCGCCCGGCGGTCCCGGGCGACCGCTGGAGTCCCGCCCAGCGCCAGGTGCGTCAGCTCCGTCAGCAGCCCCGGCAGCAGCGGCGCCAGCTGCACGTACTGCCCGTCCTGCCGCATCCGCGCGACCTGGTCCATCTCCGCCGTCAACACCTCCAGCGGGCGCGGCTCCAGCACCGCGGCGTCCGGGGTGTCATACGTCAGGAGGATCCGGCGGAGTTCAGGTACGACGCTCAGCTCGCAGTCGGCCGGCTCGGCCGCCCACGGCTGCCCGTGCAGCCGGTCCGGGCCGACGTGGAGAACGCGCGCCAGCTGCGTGACGACGGCCGGCGGCGGGACTCGGTCGCCCCGCTCGTACTTCTCCAGCGCGCTGACCGAGATGGCCACGCGGTCAGCCAGTGCCCGCACGGTGAGCTGCCGCAGCTTGCGGTATTTCCGGATGTTTTGCCCGAGTGTGCTCATGGATGGTGCCCCCAGCGGTGAGATCCTGCCCTCAGCGTAGGGACGCCATATGTCGGACGGTAGACGCGCCCGTGAATCCGCCGGCGCGGGAGCGCCCGCCGGTGCGACACACCCGGCGTTCCAGGGCTCGGATCCGCTGCTCGTACCGGCCCTCCTCCAACTGCACGGACAGCCGCAGCAGCAGATCGGACTGCCTGCGCACCTCGCCGTAGATCTGCGCGGCGCTGATGTACACGCTCCCCGGCTCCTGGCCGTCGTCGGGCGGGCTCACCGCGGTCTCTCTTCCACTCGCTTCGCGCTGTCTGTGCGGGGCGGCTCGGCGTCGTCCGGCGGCCGGACCCAGCCCAGGAGGACGCCGGCCGCGCGGCGCAGACGCGCGTACCCGATCCGGGACGCGTACCGCTCCAACTGCACGAAGGCGGCGAAGTACGCGGCAGACACCGCGACCTGGACGGCGGCCGTCACCTCGGCGTCGTCCAGGTCCAGGCCGATGCGGGCGGCGCCGCTGATGACCGCGCCAGCGATCACCGGCACGAAGAAGCGCATGAACGACACGAAGAACGTCATCCGGAGGCTCCTCCGTTGGCGATGGTGGTGGTGAGCGCTTCCAGACGCTCGTACTTCTCGGCCGTGCTGTGGCCGTCCCACTGGCCTGGCCCGGCTGGCACGTGCGTCAGGAGGTCCAGGTCTCGGGGTGCGATGTGCCATGACGCCTGACCGGTCGGCAGCTCCACGTCCAGCACAGCCCATCCGGGCCTCTCTGGGTCGCCCCCATCACGCAGACGTGACGGGTACAGCGCAGCAAGATGCGCGAGGAGATGAGTCCGCTCGCGGTACACAGCCGTCAGCTGCGCAGACGTCGGGGCTGGCTCTCCCGTCTCGATGATGGCGAGAGCCTCCGCCCAGTCCCCTCGGAACAGCACCGCGCGGTCGTCTACGTAGGCGACGCTCGGGAGCTTGCGGCTGGTCACCAGCAGCTGGCCTTGTACGGACCAGAACGGCCGACCGTCATCCAGCACGCACTCGAAGCCGTGCCCGTCCAGCCACTCCGCGACCTGTCCAGCATCCCGCGCCGTGTGGATGACGACCGCGTACCGGGTCATCAGGTCGCGGAGCGCGTCCAGGGCGCCGGGCACGGGCGGGTCGTACATGGAGCCGTCAGCCCATCCCCGGGTGTACGAGTGGACGACGCCGTCGAAGTCGACGGCCACGGTCTGCACCCGCGCCGTCGTCATGACGCACCCGGCCAGTACAGGGCCTCCGCGCGGGCGGACTCCACGGTGACCGGATCCTCGCCGTGGTGCTGGACCTCGACGCGCAGCCGGCCCTTCTTCGCAGCCGGCACATGCCCGGTCCACGCGTGGACGAAGTGACCCTTCCCGGCGTCGTTCACGGGCGAGCTGGTAGGCATCGCCGACACCCGCACGTACCTGCCGTCCTCCTCCCGGTACCGCGCCACCCGCACCTTGAACTCCTGGCCGTGCGCCAGACCGGCGACGGTCAGGCCGACAGAGATGGAGTACGCGCACGGGCCGAGCAGCACAGACGGCTCCGGGTCCTTGTCGCGCCACGCCCCTTCCCAGACCCGCGTCCAGTTCAGCGTGGTCCATGTGTTGGGCTGGATAGTGCGCTCGTAGCCGTTGGTCTCCAGCACGATGCGCTGCGGCATGTCGTCCTCCTCGGGGGGTGTCCAGTCGGGGGTGTGTCTGAGGCGGGCCGCGACCCGGGCCCGGATGTCGGCCATCGACACGCCGGGGCCGAGCGGGTCGATCTTCCCGGGCTGCCACTCCGAGTGCCCGATGACGGAGGTGTCGCCGGAGCGGCCCCAGCCGTGCGCGCGCAGCAGCGCGGCCGACGCCCGTACCGCGGCCTCGACCTGGGCGGCGGGCCAAGGGTCCCGGTTGTCGCCGAGGTTGATGCATTCGAAGCCGTAGAAGTGCGGGTTGCCGTCGGTGTCCGCCTTGGTGTCGGGCGGCAGGGGCCGCTCGGCCTGCACGGCCTGGAGGACGGCGCTGTCGCCCCGGCCCGCGTGGTTGGCGCGGCCGTGCCCGACCAGGTGGACGACGCCGGCCTTGTCGATCACCGCGTGGCACAACGGCCCCGGCAGGTCGGAGCGGCCGGAGTAGCACAGCTCGACGGAGGAGGCGGTGCCGGACGTCACCGTGTGATGGATCATCACGCCGTGCACCGGCCCCCAGGCGCCAGCGGAATTACGGTTATGGGTGCGCCAGCCCTTGTACTCGACAACGCGCACCCCCTCGGCCTTCAGTGCCGCCAGAACGCGTGCAGCGGATAGCGGATTTGCCATGTCAGGTCAGCCCCGGTCGGTAGTGCAAATTCCTGAATTTCCCTCGGAATGGGACGGCGGAACTCCCAGGAAGAGACTCCTCTTTCTCGACCCAGAAATAGCCGCCCCGGTGGGTGGTGTCCGCAGCGGTCACGGTATACGACTGGCCGTTCGCCGCCGTCCGTGTCCACCGGATGCTCGTCGGCGTCACCACAAGCTCGTAGGATGACCAGGCGTTGACGGCTGGCTCCGGCGTCGCGATCTCCGCCAGCGTGGAAAATTCGCCGTCGACCCAGATACCGATGCCAATATCTCCAGTGGCCCTCTGCCACGCCCGATAGCAATTCAGCGACTGAGCAGGGAAACCCTCCGGATTGACCGCCGGATCGTCCGCAGGCCACTGATACGGCTCCTCGTCCGTCTCCGACCCGAACAGAATACTGAGCTTGTTGCGGCGCACCCGGTTGACGGTGAGAAACTTCGACTCGACCTCAATTCGATACTCCTGCGGATCCCAGACCGGGCAGTACCAGCCCGCGAGCGCCGCCGGAGAGCCGAATTGCCGACCGAAATCCGGGGGCAACACCAACCCCTGCACGTTTTCCGGCTGCGGGGAGGTGGGCGGTACGCCCTGGGTGTAGCCGCGGACCTGCGGGCCGATCACGGATCGCCGGTCGGTCGCATGCGTCAGCTGGCCGACGCCGAACCGGCGGTGCGTCCACGGGTCCCACGTCATGCGGTAGTCGTGCACGTCCGGGCCCCGGTAGTACACCGGGTCCCCGCCGTACCCGCCGCGGATACCGAGGTCAGCCACGCGCTGCCGGTGCACGTGCCGGGTCGCGCCCCACATCAGGACCTGCACGCCAGCGTCCCGGTACGCGGTGAACACCTCGTCGGCGTAGTACCTGTCCAGGAGCATCCACTGCACGCCCGCGGCCGTTACGTCCGCGACGGGCCACGGCAGCGTCGTCTCGCCCCACTGCGCCGGCTGCGGCGAGGCGAGCGCCGCGACCAAGCCGGAGTTCTGGATGGTGGACACGTCGACGAGGCGGCGGGTCGCGATGATCGCCCAGTCCTGCGCGCAGTGCTGCAACACGGCCCGGATCGCGGCCTGCACCGTCGCCGCAGCGGTCTCGTCCGGCACGTTCGCGGCGGTCACCGCGTGGCAGTGGAGCATCGCGACCGCCCGGCCCCCGATGCGCTCCAGCAGGTCCGTCACCATCATGTGCTGGTAGTTCGGGGCGAGCCACCCGTACCAGCCGCCCCGCCGGTCGCCCCGTGACATGCCCTCAGCTGGGTACGGGTCGTCCGGGTCGCCAGCGTAGGACGTGGCCGAGGCGATCGTGTCCGACGCCAGGATGCTCGCGTGCTGGGTGACGTACAGGCTGCTGCGGGTGTCCGACACGTTGCCGGTCTCGTCGTCGGCGACCCACGCCGTGCCGTCGGCGGTGGCGCACAGCAGCGCGCCCACGATGTCCACCTGGTGCGTGATGCAGTAGTCCACGCCGTAGGGAGAGTTAAAGGGGTGCACCAGCCCGGCCAGCCTGTCGGCGCCGACCACGTCGGGCGCCGGGGGGAGTTGCCCGATGGAGCGGTTGCAGCTGTCGCCGCCTCCGCCTCCGCCACCGGTGGTCGCCAGGCCACCAGACGGGCCGAACGTCATCCCGCCGCCCGGCTCCAGCCGGGCCTGGATACGGCCGGTGCCCGCATCGTAGCCCAGGCCCGGCCCCAGATTGTCGGCCACGCAGGCGGTGATGGCGTCACAGCCCTCCTCCCCACCGTGCTGGATCCCCACCACGTAGGGGTTCAGCGGGCTGCCGTTGCCGCTGACCACGATCGGGCCGGACCCCTCCACGCGGCAGCCGCACGCCGTGGCGCATCCACACCTCGCCATCTCAGGCGCTCCTCTCGTCGGTGCGGGGTCCGCCCTCGTAGCGGGCCCCGCTCTGCTGGCACGTCCACCACTGCCGGCCCTCCTGGTCGTGCTCGACGTGCCACAGCCGGCCGTGCAGGTGGATCACCTGGACGGTGGCGAGGCCGCCGCTGCCGGTCGCGGCCCGGCCGAGGGCCCGCTGCGCGGCGACGGCCGCGCGCTGCGGGCGTTGCGCGGCGCGCTGCCCGGGTACTGCTGGCATCGGCTACTCCCCTCCCAGGGACGTGGCGGGTACGAGGGACACGGCGACCTGCTCCCCGGAGCTGCCCCACGACACCTCGACGTCGCCGACCCGGAACGCCTGGACGGTCTCCATGCAGTAGCCCGCGGTGGACACGTCGATTCGCTCCCCGGCGACCAGTTGCTGCATCGTCACCGGGGCGGTGGCGGCGAGCCGTGAGCCGCTGGGGATGCTGATGCCGGTGGGCGCCGGATACCGGCCGCGCTTGGCCTCCTTGGCCATGTCCAGCAGCTCGGCGTCGTCGGTATCGGTCTCCGAGGTGACCAGCCAGTCGAGCCGCCCATACGGGGTGCCGGTCGCGCCCCAGCCCGCCGTCCGCCCGTCGTCAATGTTGTTGGCGCGCTGGGTGGTGGCCCAGCCGTGCGTGGCGGCGCTCGCCCCGTCGCGGATCACCTCGACGTCTCCGGCGATGTCGGCCAGGCCGAGGCGGGCCTGTGCCGGGGTCGTCTCGTCGGCGGGGCCGCGCAGCAGCAGCGTCCGCCCGACGGTGGTGTACTCCAGCCCCCGTTTGGCGAGTTCCTCCAACACGGTGAGGAGATAGGCCGTCCACACGGAGGTGTTGCTCTCGCCGTCCATCTCGAATCGGGTCGTCGGCCCGTCCTGGCGGACGATGTAGTCGAGCATCCCCGGGTAGTCCGGCGGCACCGACAGCGCGCTGGTGAGGTTGGTGCGGATGATGTGCTCCGCGATCCACTGCACCGGCCCCCGGCGCCGCCCGGCCGCGTCCGCGTTGGCGGTGACGTACCGCAGCAGCGTCGTGTTGACGGTGCGGCCGAGCCACGCGATCACGTCCAGGGCGTCGATCCGGATGGAGTCGCGGGACTCCACGACGGCGGACACCGGGCCCTGCCACACCAGGTCGCGGTCGCGGTAGATCGTCAGCTCATGCACCCACGGGTGGATCGCGCCGAGCTGCGCACAGCACTCCGGCCCGGCGTCGGACTTGGCGACGGTGATGGACGCCTCGCTGATGTCGTTCAGCGACCGGCCCCAGGACACGGAGGTCAGCGAGGAGATGGCGGGGGAGGTGTACGGTCGGCCGCCGCCGCGCCAGTGGATGACGGCGCGGTACTCCTGGGCACACCCGAGGACGCTCACGGCCGGCTCACCCCATGTCCGATCGGGGGACGAGTTGCACGCGGGCCCGCGCGTCCGGCGCGGTGGACGACTCCAGGGACAGGACCTCGACGCAGAAGCCGGACGGGCACGTGAACGTCGGCCACTCGAAGCTGCTGCCCTCGGGCCCGTACAGGGTCGGCGCGGCCGTGGACGTGCCGATCTCCGAGGGGCACTCGACCACCGCGCGCTGCGTGCGGCCGTCCACGGTCAGGACCGACCCGGGCGGCAGGTACGGGATGGTGATGTGCCAGCACGCCGAGCAGGGGTCCGTCACGTCGGCGCAGGGGATTCCCTGCGGGTTGGCCCAGCCTCGGATCACCAGGCGCCGCATCTCGCTCGCGCCGGTCTGCACCTCCACGACCGGGACGGTCTCCAGCCACTGCGGTTGATCGAGGACACCCAGGGAGATCACGGAGCCCTTGAAGGTGTCAACGCCCGTCGGGTAGCACGGGGAGACCGGCATCGGGGGCAGCGGAGGCAGAGGCGGCGGCGGGCACGTCGGATCGTCCAGGCACGGCGGAGGCGGCTGGCACAGGTCGTACACCGCGTCCGGATCCAGGTTGGCGACGACGCCGCCGCCGAGGTCCACCCAGTTCGTGGACGCCGCCAACGGCTCACGGAACACGAAGGGGTTGCCGGCCGCGAGCGCGAACGTGACCGTCGCCAAGATCACGCCGTTGGAGAGCCGCTGAGTCTGCGTGACCTGCGGTGCGTCCAGCAGCCCCACGTCGTAGACGTGCCGCAGCTCCGTATCACTGCCGGTCGGGCAGCAACTGAACATGCACAGCTGGTCGCCCGCGCAGGCCCCGCCGTCGCACGCCCCGCCCAGCAGCGCCGACGACAGCCACTCCAGGCCGTAGGACAGCGCGCAGTCCGAGATGGCGATCATCAGCACCGTGTAGCCGATCTCGCGGTGAGTGCGCCGCAGCACCCCCAATGCCGCGCCGTCCCCGACCAGCTGCACCGGCGAGCGCTCCGTCGTGCCCCGCTCGAATCCGGTGACGGCCAGGCCCATCACGCCCAGCACCCCCGCGGACTGCGGGATCTGCGGGTCGTACCACGGCGCGTCATCCGTCACCGGGTCCCGGTACGGCAGATCGCCGACGGCGCCGGCGATCTCCGGGCACGGCTCGCACGTGACAGGCACGCCCCGCGCCGTGGCGTAGACATGCGCCCGGCCGTTGTTGATGATCTCGACGCCGGCGAGATCCATGTAGCCGCTGTACACCTGCTCACACCCCCGCTGCTCGGGCGATCTGCCCCTGCCAGTGCTGCGCGAGGACCATCGGATCGGACATGTTCGATTTCAGGTGCCAGTGGTTGTTGATGGTCGTGTTGCTGGTGCTGCTGCTCACCGCGCCGCCGATGTGGAGGCCCTGGCGGGCGAGGATGTCCAGCAGGCCCGACTGCTGCACCAGCTCGGCCGCGCGCTCCGGCCGGGTCAGCGGGATCACGACCTCCGGGCCTGCCTCGCCGATCTGCGCGATCATCGGCGAGCGGACGATCGCGCCGTCCGCCAGGCCGATCAGGCTGCCGAGCTTGCCGAGGCCGCCCGTCACCGAGCTGGCGATCGTGGAGCCGATATCGCCGATGGCGCCGGCAACGCGCCCCGGCAGGGCGCTGAACCAGTTCACGATGTTGGAGATCAAGTTGTTGACGGCTGTGCGGACGGAGGAGACGACACCCGATCCGGCGATCGCGGACGCGATGCGCGTACCGACCGTCGCCAGCGCGCCCGCAACCCGTCCCGGCAGCCCGGTGAAGAAGCCGACCACCGTTGCGACGAATCCCTCGACGAGCCCGTAGACCATGCCCGGCAGCCGGCCGAACCAGGACGCGATGCCGCTGATGAGGTCCGGGATGATGCTGTTGCCCACCAGCCGGTCGTACAGCCACTGGAAAACGCCGATGATTCCGTCGACGGCGGCCTCGATCGGCCGCAGGACGGCCTCTACGGCGGATACCAGCAGGTCTAGCGCCCAAACAATGCCCTGGATCACGGGGACTACCACGCCCGCCGACACGAATCCGAGTAGGGCGCCCGTGACCTGGGTGATCGGAACCAGCAGGGCGACGGCGATCTCGATCAGTGGCAGCGCGGCCTCCGTCAGAGAGACGAGGAGCCCGGCCGCATCGGGCAGTACGCCCAGCAGCGGCTCCAGCGCGACGACGACCAGGTCGAGGAGGACCGGCACCAGCGGCATCACCGCGGTGGTGACGGCCAGTAGGGCCGGGATCAGTCCATCCACCAGCTCAGGCACCAGCGCCATGAAGTGCGGCAGGATCGCCGCGACCGCCTCGGCCAGGGCCCCACCGATCTCGGCCGCGACCGGTCCAAGAGCAGCGCCGATCGCGTCGAAGGCACCCGCCAGTTGGGGGAGGATCGGTGCGAGGCTGGACGCGAGGACCTGCACCAGGGGTGCGGCTACCTGCGCGGCGAGGGACAGCGCCGTCGCGAAGGCGCCCCCCACGAGGGCAGCGATCTGACCGACGACCGGCAGCAGGGGCGCGGCGGCGGACAGCACCTCACCGAGCGCAGCGCCGACCGGGCCAAGGGCAGGACCGATCGCGTCGAAGGCTCCCGCCAGGCCGTCCGCCACCGAAATCAGGCCGGGCAGCAGGCCAGAGATCGCCGGGCCGAGGCCGGACACCAGCGAGGCGACGGCAGGGCCGAGGGCCTGGACCACCTGCGTCAGCCCGGGGCCGAGTACGGCGATCAGCTCCTGCGCGGGCCCCGCCACCAGGGAGAATTGGGCGATGAGTGCCGCGAGGAGCGGCCCGACCTGATCGAGCAGGGCGACGGCCGTGTCCGCCACGTCTCCGAAGCTGCCCTCCACCTGGTCTAGGACGACCTCCAGGGCACGGCCGAGCGCCTGGACGACCGACACCAGGCCAGGACCGACGACCTCCGACAGCGGTACGAACGCGGGCGCCAGCTGCCCGATGACGCGCACCAGCTCCAGGAAGACGGGCCCCATGGCGGTGCCGATGGCGTGCAGCCCGGCGAAGACGTTGAGGAGCGTCTCCTGCCCCTCCGCGCTCTTGAAGAACGCGTCGAGCGCAGCAAGGTTGGCGTTGAGCGCGCCGAGGAGATTCTCATTGACCTCGGACGCGGCGGTGAAGACGGTGCGGATGATGCCGCCCACGGACGCCGCGAGCTGCCCCAGCTCCCGGAAGACGATGAGGGCGTCCTCGACCCAGCGGACCGCGTCGCCCGATTCCGCCGCCCGCGACATGAACTCGCCGAACCTCGTCATGAGGTTGGCGAGGGAGTCACCGAACCGCTCGCCGAACGCGTCCTGAACCGCCGCCGAGATCTCGAAAAACCCTGCGATCAGCGGCTGGAGGCCGTCAGCGAAACCACGGGTGGCCTGCGTCGTACCGGCCATGATCGACTCGATCGACGCGATCCCCCGTGCCGACCGCAGGAACTCGGAGACACCCAGAGCAGCGCGGCCGAACTCAGCCGAGATCGCGGTCAGGCCATCCGACAGCGGCCCGGACAGCGCCTCGTACAGGCGGCCGACCTCACCGACCAGCGGCTCGAACATGGCCTGCTGTACGGTCTGCCGGATCTCCGTGAGCTGGTCGCCCAGGCCCCGGAACTCGACGGCCACGTCCGCAGCGGCCGGCGCCAGCCCCTCCAGAGCCGCCTCGAACTTCTCAGCATCGCCGAACAGGGCATCGCCCATGCCCTGAAACCCGACGATGAGCGCACCGAGCGCCGCACCCAGACCAGCCACAGCGGCCGGAGCCGCCGCGAGGATCCCGACCGCTGGCGCCAGCTCAGCAGACAGCGCGGCGATCTGGGCGACCGCCTGGCCGGCAGCGCCGACCAGCGATCCCAGCGCAGCGATCAGGCCACCGACACCGGCCGCCAGCGCACTGACCAGCCCTGTGATCGCCAGGGCCTTGGACAGCGAGGCCAGAGCCGAGCTTGCCGAGCGTGCGGCATCTCCCAGGGCCGCGATCGCCCCGGCGTTCGGTCCGCTCCCGCCCCCCTGATTGCCGCCACCGGGCAGTACCAGCGGTGGCAAGGGCACGGCCCGCAGCGCGGCGGTCAGCTGCCGCGTCAGCGCCGCCGTGTCGATGTCCGTATCGACCCGCACCCGCACCGGCGGCAGCGCCCGCACGCCGCGCTGAAGCGCGGCGTGGAACGCGCGGGGCGAGTCCGGGTCGACGCGCACCTGGACGGGCGGGAGCGCCCGCAGGCCGCGCTGCAACTCCCGCCGCAGGCCGGTCAGGTTGGCGTGGACATCGACCTGGGCGCGCAGCCCGACCAGAGCCCGCTGCACGTCGCGGCGCATCCGGTCGGTGTCGGCCGTGACCGCGACCTGTGCCCGCAGGCCACGCAGCGCCCGCTCGATCTCGCGCCGCACCCCCGCCGTCGGCGCCACGACATCGACCCTGACGCGCAGGCCACGCAGCGCCCGCTCCAGGTCCTGCCGGATCTGGCGTCCCGCGCGGGCCCCGGTATCGCGGAGCTGGCGGCGCAGCGCCGTGTCGAGGGCACGCCCACCGTCGCGGCCCGCGCGGTCCAGCTCGCGGCGCAGCTCGGGGCGGAACGTGCTGAGGTCGGCGACGATTTGTACAGAGGCGCGGCCGTAGGACGGCGTCGTCACGGGGGCACCTCCGGGCACACGGCACCCCGAAGGGGTGCGGCGCCCGGCCCACCAGCCAGTCAGCTACCTGCGGCCAGGGTACGCGCGTGTACGGGCAGCCGGAGATGCTGTCAGGGGCGAGGACTGCGGCGAGCAGCGTTGAGGATGCGGTGCCACGTCGATCGAGATGACGCGTCGCCAGGGCTGGCACGCAGGTGGCGGATCAGCTCGGCGTCGGACGCATGCGGGTGGTCCACGAGGGCCTGACGTGCCAGCTCTAGACGTGGGTCGCCCGCGTATGGCTGGCCACCGGATGCAGACCCAGCGGGACGGCCGCCGCGCTGGCCCCGGTACGGACGGTTGGCTGCGAATTCCTGCATCCGGGAGATCCGCCACTGCGGTCGGCGTCCGCCGCCGGACAACTCCACCCAGGTGTCTGGTCTGGGAAAACCCTCCGGGAGGTCCGTCACCCAGTGGCTGATGGTCGAGGTGTCGGCATGTCCGCAGAGCCTCGCGAACTCAGCCGGGCCGCCGAGATCGTCGGACTGGAGGCCGGGGACCTCTCCGATCGTTCGCCGCCTGCTCAGGTACTCGGCGTACCACTGGCGCCACTGGCTGACCAGCCAGAGCGGCCGAGCCGGCCCCGGCGTGTTGGTGATCCAGTCGGCTGGCGCCGGGTGGCCATTGGTCGCTCTCGCCGCCCAGAGTCGCTCCAGCGACGACACGCTGAGTTCGACCTCCTCCGCCAGCTGGTGCCGAGTCGCCAGCCGAGAGCTATCGCTCGAAGTGTGACCACCCATGTCGGTCAGGCTAGGCGGATTCATAGCCCAAGCCGAGTCGCCGCGCTGCCAGAAAGCCCCGGGCCGCAGCTCACTGCGGTCCGGGGCTACGCCCGGTCTCGCGGGCAGGTGGCGCGCTCCTCCGCTCGCGCGGAGATGAGGGTGCCGACCCTAGCAGGGCACGCCGGCAGCGCCCCGAAGCCCGCGCGGAGGGCGGGGCCTGTCTCTGCTCGGCCGTGCCAGCTCCAACACGTTGGTATAACCGAGTTGTAATCGTTCCTCAGGTTGCGTATAACTGAGTTATACCGACCGAGGGGAGGGCCCGATGACCGACACCATCACCACCACGCAGGCCGCCGCCACTGCCCGCGTCACCGTCGCCACCATTCGCGCATGGTGCCGCACCGGCGTCATCGCCGCCACCAAGACCGCCGGCCGGTGGGTCATCGAGGCCGCCTCCCTCGCCCGCCGCCTCCAGATCGCCCGCGACCGCGCCACCAGCCGGTCCTGGCCCCGCCCCTCCCGGAGCGCCACCTGCGCCCGAGGCACCTGCGGCCACCTGGCCACCGTCGCCTGGGACCGCATCCCCGGCGCCCGTCAGCGGCCCTGCGGCAAGTGCGCCGCCCAGGAAGCCCTCCGCGCCGAGCGGGCCACGGAGGACGCCCGCGCCGCCCAGTACGGCACCGGCCCCCGCGCCACCCAGCCGCAGCTGAACTACCTCGCCCAGCTTGCCGACCGGATCGCGGTCCTCCCCGCGGACTGCCCGCCCCGCACCGACTGGCCGCTGCTGACCCGCTCGGCCGCCAGCCACTGGATCGACACCCTCAAGCGCCTCGCCACCCGCCGCACTACCGGCCGCCGCGCCTTCCGCTGCGAGTGCGCGTCCGGCCGCTACGGCGGCGCCTGCACCTGCTGACCAACCCGACAGCCAAACCCCCGAGAGGACCGACATGAGCGACACCCAGACGCAGCCCGAGGATCTGGCCCCCGAACAGGTGGCCGCCAAGGGCAAGCAGTACGCCTTCGACTGGGACTTCAACGGCGGCTTCGCAGTCGGTCGGCTTCGCGCCGCCGACCTGGAGGAAGCGGTCGAGCTGGCACTGGAGGCCGGCGAGCTGAAGCGCGGCCCGGGGGACTTCGCCGACCCCGAGGCTGCTCTCTACCTCGACGGATACCTGAAAGTTCAGGGCGCCTCCGAGCCGCACGCGAACGGCTGGGCGACGGTCTACGAGCCCGAGGTGATCCAGGCTCACTGCCGGTAGCACGCCGACTCCCACCTGCTGACCAACCGACAACCACCGGAGCACCATGACCGACATCACCGCCCCCGCCGACCGCCTCGCCGAACTCGCCGTCCAGGTCAAGGATGGGGAAGACGCGAAGAAGGAGCGGGCCCGCTTGATCCGCGCCCTCTACGACGCCGACCCGCAGACCTGGACCCAGACCCGCCTCGCCGAGCTGGGCGAGATCAGCCAGGCCGCCGTCTCCAAGCTCGTCCACCAGCCCACCAACTCCACCGTCATGGACAGCAACGATCCTGCCGCCGTCATCGGCCGCTGGTGCGGTGTCCTGATGTTCATTGACGAGGCCCGCACTCGCGGCGCGCGACGGGACGGGCGCACCGCAATCAGCACCGCCTGGGATTTCGTCATGCCCTTCTTCCAGAAATTCCAGATCCCGCCCGCGATCGTGGCAGATTCACAGGTCCGGATCGACCGGGATCTCACCATGCTGCGCAAGCGTGGGCCCGCTGGCACTGCGAAGGCGGCAGACGAGGCGCTGCTGGACGTCTACGGCCACGCCACCACCGATATCGGCTTGGCGCCCATGACCCCCCTCCAGCAGGGCACCGCCAACCTCGCCCTCTGGCACCAGCTCTACACCCTGCGCCGCACCGTCGGCTGGCAGAAGGCGGAGGGCTAGCACCCCCACAGCGGCGGCCCCGCCCTCAATCGGAGGTCGGGGCTGCTGCCGCGCGTCGACCTCAGACCTGATGCGCGAAGGCCCCGACCACCGTGGTAGTCGGGGCCTTCGTCGTGCAACTTCTTCTCAAGAGTCGGCGATCTGGCCCGGCTGGTACACGGCGAGCTGCGCGGCCTGCTGCTCCAACTCGGCGTCGCTGAACCCCGCTGGCCGGGCAGGGCCGTTGACGCTGACCCACTCCGGCGGCGGCGTGAAAATCGTGTGGTCCAGCCGCGCCAGCTCACTCTCCTTCTGGCAGCCAGCCCGTGCCCACGCCAGGATCGACGCGCAGATGCGGTGCGCCGGCGCCGCCCCGGGGTCGAACCCGCGGGTGACGGTCCACGGCTCATACACGCGCCACTGATCCACGGCGATCGCGCACAGCCGGTGCGCCGCCCACCAGGGCATGCCGTAGATGCGCTCGGACAGGCCGAGCGCGACCCGCCAGCACACGCGGTACTGGAGCGGGTCGCGAGGGTCCCGGAGCCGGTCCATCCACTCGTGCCAGTCGTGGTCATCTAGCAGGCCGGGCACGATCTGCGACCACTGCCCGGACGCTGCGATCCCCGCAAGGACGCGGCCGTCGTCGGGCAGCAGGAGCGAATATGCCGTGCCGTTGACCGTGAAGGGGAGCCGGCCCTGGGAGACAGGGCCGAATGTCACGCCGCGGCCGTCTTCTTGGCGGGAGCCTTCCGGGTGCTGGTCTTCTTCGCGGCGGCCTTCTTCACTGCGGCGCGGCGCCCCTCCCGGTTCTGCGCCTGCTCCTCAATCTCCAGCTCAAAGCCCAGCTCATCCTTGAAATGCGCCACGACTTTCCGGAACAGGTCCAGCATGTACAGGATGCCGACCTTCCGGTTCGAAGGGTCCATGATCTGCGCGAGGAGTGCCTCCGCATCGTCCTCGTCGAACATGGCGAGCAGGAGCTGGTGCAGGATCTCGCGGTATTGACGGGTGTCAGTGGCCTGCGCTTGGAGGTCTTCCAACAGCAGCTGCACGCTGTCCTTGGGTCGGTGCGCGGTGTAGACCTTCCCGTCTACCCGGACGGGGACGGTGGGGGCACTGTCCGGGTCGTAGCCCTCGTCGCCGTCGATGATGAAGTCGGTTTCGATGCTGGCCATCGTCTCTCCTGAGCTGGGAAGAATCGTTGCTCCCGGCAGGGTATGTGCGTGTACGCGCCGCTCAACTGCCGCGTGTGACGGGCCAGGGCGACGCCTCCATGAGGGCATCCAGCAGGAACGGGTTGGGGCGCTGCCCTCGGACCTCGGCCGCGAACACGCGCCTGCCGCCGGGGCCGCGCCACGACAGGGCCTTGGCGCGCACGGGCCGGATCGGCCGGCGGGCGGGCCCGTAGATGCCGGTGCCCTCATGCACGTACCGGGCGTACTCCAGCGGCGTGTACACCTCGCCCCGCACCTCGGTGCCGGTGCCGGTCACGGAGGTACGGATCGAGGCGCGCAGCTGCCCGTTGACGACGGGCGCGCGGCGCTGGGCGGCGGCGGCCACGTCGGCGGTGACCTGCCGGACCAGGTCGCCGACGCGACCGTCCACGCCGAGGTCGCGGGCGATCGCGGCCTCGTCCAGGTCGACGCGCACGCGGCTGCTCATCGGCGTGCCCGGGTCGGGGCCTGCTCGATCTGCGCAACCTTGACGTGCCGCCAGGCGGCGACTCCGGCGAGGATCGCCACGATCATGACGAGCCCGCCGATGCCGACGACGAGCACCACAGCAGTGGGTCCGGACATCTACGCCTCCACGGTGATCTGCATGATGGCGCCCGCGCACCCGCCCTGCGGGCCCGTCGGGCGCATGGTGTCCGGCTCAACGCGGAGGTCGGCCAGGGCGTCACAGCAGGCGATGGCCTGCCGCAGCAGCCGCGCGTCGGCGAGCGCCGACAGTGCGTCCGTCTCGCGCTGCTCGCAGTCCGGGGCGGAGCCGTCCGGCCCGGCGACGGCGACGCAGCGGGAGATGCCTGCCTCGATGACGGCGCGCATCCGCCATGCTCCGCACCGGCCGGCGCTGTCGGCGCCGTAGTCCGTGATGGGGTCCAGGCGCACGAGCCGCACCCACGCCTGGCCGCTGCCGTCGCCGCAGTCGCAATCGCACCAGTCGTGCGCGGGCGGGGAGGCGCCCCACACGAGGCAGCAGGCGCAGGCGGGCCGTCCGGCGGCGGTGAGCGTGGCGCACAGGCAGGTGGTGAGGCTGGTCAGGACCGGTCCCCACAGCGGGTCGGCGTCGCCCGGCAGCAACTGCTCGGTGGGGGTGGTCATGGGCGGCCTCCGGGCCGGTAGCGGGTGGCGAGCGGCGGGCCCGGCAGGTCCAGGGAGTACAGCGCGGGCCGGGTCGCCCCGGGCCGCGGGGCGGCGAGCTGCACCCACGCCCACACCTGCGGCAGGTGCATGCGCAGCGTCTCCGGCCAGTCCCCGGGCGGCACGATCTCGTAGGACACGCCCTCTCTCGTGACGGTCTTCACCCCGGCGGGGAGAGCACACCCGCTGGACTTGGTGCACTGCTTGTAGATCTCGCACGCCAGCTGGCCGACGGCGCGCCGCCCGGCTGCCGGCACGTCGCGCCCCATGAGGTAGCGGACAGACATCGTGTCCGGATCGGTGTCCGGACGCGTCATGTCCTGGCAGTCCGGCCAGCACCCGCCGTCTGTCCGGACAAGCCTCCCACCTGCGGGGACACGGTGGACAGTCCACGCGGACACCGGGAGGACATGCCCGGACAGCCGGACCTCCAGCACCTCATGGACGGGCCCCGGCAGGTCGATCGCGCACAGCGGCCGGCACGAGCAGCCCGACCGGCAGCCACACCCGCCGCCGTTGGTCCACCGGCCGCCCGGCCCGAGCGTCGGGGAGAGCAGCCCGCCCGCGCCCCACGCCAGCGCCCCGCCGCGCCCCGAAGAGCACGCCGTGCGGCACGGCCGGATCAGCTCCTCGCACAACCCGTACCGGCCGCCCGTCAGCCGCCACAGCACGTCGGTGGCGATCTCCACCGCCAGGTGGTGCTCCGGCTGCCAGTCGGCCGGGTCCTCCGGCCAGCCGGGGCAGCACGTCAGGTCGACCGGCCACGGCCCGCACGGGCTGTCGTCGTCCCGGACCTCATCCATGTGATGTGCCCCCTGTTGGTGTGATGAGCCCGCCGCCCCGGGGTCCGGAGAGTCCCAGCCCAAGAGCCCGCCCCCGGGGCGGCGGAGATGATGCGTCAGCCGCCCACGGGCACGGTGACGGTCGCCGTCCCCGCCGGGGCCGCCGCGTTGTCCTCGTCGGTCACGGTGACGGTGTAGGTGCCCTCCTCGGCGTACTGGTGGGAGACGGTTCCGTCACCGGGCACGTCGGTGCTCTCCTCGCCGTCGCCCCAGGCCACCGTCACGGGCCCGAACAGGCCGTTGTCGACCGTTGCGACCACCGTCATGCCGGTGGCGTCGTCCGGGTCCTGGGCGAGCGTCACGCCCGGCGCCGGCTGTTCGACCTCGACGGGCACCGTCACCTCGGCAGTGCCGGTGCGGGCCGGATCGTCCTCGTCCGTGGCGGTCACCGTGTAGGTGCCGGCTGCCGCGTAGGTGTGCGTCGCCGATCCGGTGACTCCGGTGTCCTCCTGGCCGTCGCCCCACGTGATGCTCACCGGCCCCTGGCCGTTGTTGTCAACCGCCGCCGTCACAGTCATGCCGGTGGGGTCCGCGTTGTCGCCCGCCACCGTCACGGTGAGCGGTTCCGCCGGCAGATCCATCGGCACCGTCACCGGCACCTGGGTGGCCGCCGCCGGGTCCCCCAGGGACTGCACCCGGATCACGTAGTCCCCGGGCTGCGCGTAGGTGTGCGAGGCCGTGCCGCTCTCCTCCGCCTGCTGCGGAGTGCCGCCCGCGCCCCACGTGATGCTCACCGGCCCGCGCCCGGAGTTGTCGTAGGTGAGGACCACGCTCTGACCCGATGGGTCCTCCGGGTCGACGGCGACGGTGGCGTCCGGGGCCTCCGTCACCGGCACGCGGATCGCCGACCGACCCCGGTAGGTGTTGATGTCGCCACGCCGCACCGTCACCGTGTACACGCCCGGCACGGTGTAGGTGTGCAGCACCGTCACGGTGCCGTCCTCGCCGACGGTCACCTCCTGGACGTCGGAGCCGTCGCCCCAGTCGAGCGTCGCCGTGCGGGCGGCCTGCGGCGGCAGCGTCACCGTCGCCGCCACGGTGTACCGGTTGTCCGGGTCGGGGCCGGTCAGTGTCACCGTCGGCTCATCCGCCGGGATCGGCACGGTGATGTCCCGGGTTGCGGTGACGACCGGGGTTTCCTTGTCGGCGACGCTGATCGTGTAGTCGCCGTCCGTCGTGTAGGTGTGGGTGACCCACGCGCCATCCTGTGCTTCCTGCGGCGCGGAGCCGTCGCCCCAGTTGATGACGACCGGTCCGAAACCGTGGTTGTCGGCCCTCAGGCGCACCGTGCGCCGCGGCGACTCGCCCGGCATGCCCGTGACCTCCAGGTCCGCCGGGTCCGGCGTCGGGCGGTCCACCGGCTGGCACCCGCACTCGGGCTCCGGCGGCCGGATCGACGTCACGAAGAATCGCCGGTGCTTGTCCGGCGCGATCGGCTGGAGCATGGGGGACGGGACGCCGCCCTCGCCTGCCTGCACCGCGTAAGGGCCGCGCCGCCAGCCGTGGCCGAGCTTCGTACTGCCGTTGAAAGTGAACGTGAGCGCGGAGTTGCCGACGTTCAGGTCGCCCTCGGCGCCGCCGATGACCCACGGCAGCAGCAGGTAGCCCCATGAGCCCTGACCACCTCCACCGCTGCACGCGGCGTCGGAGCGCGCGGTCCCGGTCCACACCTCCAGCGCGAACCCCTGGTCGCAGGTCAGGCGGCCCGGGGTGTCCCAACCGATGGTGTTGCCCTGCCAGTCCAGGTACGGCTCATACGTGGGATTGAGGATGTTGACGAGGTCGGGATCGACGGCGCAGAACTCGATCGTGGTGTTGATCCTGGAGATCTGCGTACAGGGGGCCTCCGACACGCACGTCTCGCCCGCGGCGTTAGTCACGGTGATCGACTCCCCCTCCTCGGTCTGCGGAGACATCTGAACCGAGATGAACCCCTTGGACACGACTTGGTTGCAGTCGCCGTACATCGGCCGGCCGCACGGGTCCAGGCGGGTCGCGCGCAGCACGACGCCGCGCACCAGGGACGGGCACTCAATGGCTGGCATCCGTTACTCCTTCGTGCGGCGTCGCTTGCCGCTGCTGGTCTTGCGGGGGGTCGGGTCGGGGACGGTCAGGGCGTCGACGGGGGTCTCGTCGTCGGCGTCGGCCGAGAGGCCCTCGGCCAGCTGGGGCTCGGAAGCATCGGGCGGCGCGTGCTGCCCGCTCCCCTCCGGGATGGAGGGGGCGGCGGTCTCCGGTCCGGGCCCGTCGGCACCGGGCACCGACGGAGCCCCGGGCGGCACGTCCAGGCCGTACCGGGTGCCGCCGGTCACCACCGTGACGCGGTGCCGCTGATCGGCCGGCAGAGCGGCCAGCGTGCGGCGCACCAGCGCGGGCAGACGCTCGCCGGGCTCCGGGTAGATGACGGGCGGCATCAGGGGGTACCTCCGAGGGAGACGAGGACGGCCGCGGTGTAGCAGTCGTGGTCAAGGGCGTAGGTGCGCTCGCTGATCGCCAGCGCACGGTTGGTCGGCGGATCGAACGCCTCGCGGGTGAAGGGCGAGCTGCGGCGGGCGGTGACCGTGCCGGTCGCCAGCAACCAGAACTCGCCACTGGCGGGGGCGGGCGGCAGCGGCGCGCGTGGGTCGTCGTAGTAGCCGCCGCCGAACGCCACCCGGCTCGTGAGGGCGGTGCGCATCATCGGCCCAGCCGGCTCCACGAGGCTGAGGCGCGTCCACGCCGGTTGCGTCCAGCGCGGGGCGTGGAGCGTCGGGGCGCCGGCGTAGTGCAGGGCGGCGTCCTGCTCCAGCGCGCCGAGCGCCACGAGCAGCGGCACCGGGTCCTCGCCGAGTGGCAGTCGGTGCGTGAGCGTCCCCAGGTAGAGCGAAAAGGCTTTCTCGACTTCGCGCTCCTCGATGAGGCGCAGGCGGCTCTCAGCGACGGCTGCCGCCTCGGGGAACCCGACCCGGTTGCACTCGGCACGGGAGTACACCGTGAACGGTGGTGCGCCAGTCACCCAGTCCAGGCCGCCGCCGACCGGCTTGTCATGCGACGAGCCGGCCGGGGTGACCAGCAGCAGATCCTGCGTCAGTGTGCCGCCCGGCAGCGACAGCTGCCCCTCCACCGTGTTGCCGGCGCCCGGGATGCGGAACGTCAACTCGTAGCTGGCGGGCGACGGGTAGACGACCGGCGGCCGGGTCTCGCCCGGAGCGACCGTGCCCCGGTCCACAACCTCCTGAGTGCCGGCATCGTGGACCTCGTAGGTCACCGCGGTCTCGCTGTCCGCCGCCGACGACCACACCACCGGGTAGGCGATCGTCAGGCAGCCCGCGAGAGCCTCCTGACCGGTCGCGTAGGGCACCTCCCAGCCGACCTCGGGGCAGTCCCCGGCGCCGACCGACAGGCGCCACAGCCCGTCGGCCGGTGTCGCCAGCTCGTGCCGCTGGCCGGGCTGGAGCTGCATGCGCATCAGGCCCAGCTCGCCGGGCGGCACGACCTCGACATCGACCGGGCCCGGCAGATGCTCGTCAGCGACCAGCACCACACCCGTGGTGGAGTCCGGGGCGGCCGGCACCACCAGCACCCCGTACCCGCCCGTGCCGTCGCCGCCGCCCGGTGTCGCGGTCAGGACAGCGGTGCGCTCCTCGCCGCCGCCCTCGGGCACCGGGCACGACCCGGGCACCGACCCGCCCTGAGCGCACGCGTCGGTGGGGTACTCGACACCGCCGACCTGCCACCGGCCCTCGCCTGACATGACGCGGGCGACGGACAGCAGGCCGTAGCTGTACGGCTCCAGCGGCGGCGGAGCGACCTCCGCGCGCGGCGCGGCCGGTGTGGGAGTGGACATGAGCGCCTCCGCGCTGGTCGACGGGGCGGCAGCCCGGAGAGGGTGGGAGCGGACACCGCACGCGGCACGCACCGCCGGGGGACGGGCGAGTGCCGCAGCGCTCTCCGGGCCGCCTGATCAGGGGGAGGGTCAGGCCGCGGGCGCGAGCGCTTCCGGCTCCGGGGACGTCACGCAGGTCACGGACTGCACGCCGCCCGACAGGCCGGACGGGCACAGCGGGATGGTGATGACGTAGGAGTCACCGCAGCGCTTGCACACCTGGATGCCTTCCTCGGTGAAGAGGGAGGTGTACATGTTCTGCGAGAGGCTGGCGGCGTCGTACACGCCGTCGAGGCTGATCACGTCAGACTGGAGCTGGAAGAATGCGCCGGCCCGGTACAGCATGATCTTGACCTCAGAGGGCCACACGGTGGGGATCACACCACCGAATCCGGCTTCGTCACCGTCGCTATAGGCGTCCTGCCAGTCGTACACCCACTGCGGAGAGACGCCGACGCTACGCAGGTAGGTGTCCAGCTGGCTGTCGCTGATCGACCACCGGTTATCGACGCCCAGCTTCTTCCTCAAGTCGGACTTGAGGATACCGCGCAGCCAGTACGGGGCGATCATCTCCAGGCTCTCGGTCTGGGACAGCCGCTCCCGGTACCGGTAGTGCTGCACGAGCAGTTCGAGCTGCGACAGCATCGACTCGACCGCGCCGGGGCCGTGCGGGTCGACGACGGCGGCCTGCGGATCCGGCGCGCCTGCGGCTGGCATCGTGACCGCCGTGGACAGGGACTCCATCCGGCTCAGCTTCCACGCGTTCATCTGGTGCGCGTGGATGGCCAGAGCACCCTGCGTGAACTGGGCGATGCGCTCGGGCCAGCCCCGCTCGGACAGGATCGGCGTGCGAAGGCACACGCCGGTCGGGTCGAGGCGGCATTCGATGAAGTCGTCCGGGCACGGGATCTCGAAGCACGGCTTCTCGACTCCGTCGATTGCCTCAGCCTCGGTCTGGTGGAAGCCGATCGACCCCCACAGCGACGCCCAATCGAAGTCCGCCGGATAGCGGATTCCGCCCCGGGGGGCGGTGATCGTCGGCAGCGACACCATGCCCTGATCACTGATCCTGATCGGGCACAGGTCGTACAACGTCTCCGAGGGAGCACACCAACCGCCTGCTGCGGTGAGGCTGCCGCCCTTCAGCCGGGTCTCGTCCGTTGCCAGCCGCATGACCTCCTGGCCGCGCACGTGGTCGGTGGCGTCGTTGATCGTCAGCTCGGCCGGGCTGTGCCGCTGGATCCGCGCGATGGGCACCTGGCGGCGCTCGCGGCCCTTGCTGCCGAGAACGGCCCGCATACGCTCGCCCCAGATCGCGCCGAAGTCGACGAGGCCGTCGAGCTTCAGACCGGCCTGGTAGGTCGAGGCGCCGACGGACACATCGGCGGCGGCGACCAGCGAGTACGTTTCGCGGGCCAGCTCGGTCGTCTCGGCGGGCGGCGGGGTGGACGGCACGCGGCCCAGCGGGATCGGCGCGGGGGAGGGCCGCACAGCCGAGGCGGCCACGGCCTGCGGCGCCGGGGCCGGTTCGGCGGCCACCGGCTCAGCCGGGGCGGGAGCCGGGTCCGTCCCGGTGGGCTCGGCGGCCGGTTCGGTGGCGGGCGGCACCAGGGTGTTGATGCGGGAGGTCACGCTGGCCAGCTGCTCCTGCCGCGCCTCCCTGGCCTGCTCGTGGGCCTGGATGCCGTCGGCGACGACGGCCAGGACCTCGGCGGCGGCGATGTCCTCATCGGAGGTGAGGCCAGCCTCCCGGGCGGCGCCGAAACGGGCCAAGACATCGGCGCTCAGGGCGCCGGTGTCGAGGTCGGCCGCCGAGGTCAGCGCGTCGCGCACGGCGTCGGCGCGCTGGTCCTCGGGCAGGTCAGCGAGGCGGGCAAGTAGATCGGTCAGAAAGCTCATGGGGTCCAGTCCTCAGACAGGGGTCGTCACGAGCTCTCGGTCCACCAACCAGCCAGAGCAGTGTCAGGGTATATGCGTGTACGCGCTGGTCACTCGGCCGCGGCGACAGCGGCCCGCACGGCGGCCGGGTGGCGGTCGATCATGCGATGGGTGCTCCCGTCCGGGTGTCGACCTTCACGACGGTGCCGCCGAGCGCGGTCTTGGCACGCTCGGCGCGGGCCTCGTCCAGGTAGTCGACCGAGCCACCGGACGGCTGGTAGTGCCGCCACGCGACGGGCTGGCCGCTGGCGGACAGGGGGCGGGCGGCGCTCCGGCCGCCGCAGCTGCTGCATCCCATAGGGGTCTCCTCATCTCTCCTGCGTCCGCAGGGGCTTGTGTCAGGACGCGCGGGCGCGCGCCCGCTTCGCTTCCCACGAGGCGACGGCTGCACACGCCTTGGCGCGGGTGTCGGCCTGCACGTTGCCGCCGCCCCGGCACCAGCGTTTGACCGCGTTGACGGCGATCGCGATGGCGTGGGACTCGGTGCGGCCCTCCCGCATCAGGTGGTCCGCGATCCGGCGGATGTAGCGCGGCAAGCCGCCCACGTCGTCCACCCAGTTCAGGGCCGCGAGGGCCTCGGGGTCCGGCTCGATGCCGTCCAGGGGCGGTAGGTCGTCCTCCTGGTCGGCCGGGCCAGCGGCGGACGCGGCCAGGGCGAGGATCCGGGGCGAGCGGATCGACCGGGCGGCCTGCCACGCCTGGAGGCGCCGCCCGGCGTCGAGTGCGGCCGTCACGCGCGCGGTCTGCTGACTGCTGGGCAGCGCCCCGGCAGCGATCAGCGCGTACTCCTCCCGGTCACCGGACGGTCCCGACGGCACGGGGAATCCCTCGGTGTTGACGGCGAGCGCGGCCACCAGCTCCATCGCCCCGCCCTCGCTGCGCCAGTCGCCGGAGAACCTGGACAGGGACAGCCGCATCCGCTGCTCGTCCGTCAGCCACGGCAGGACGGCCCCGGCCAGCCAGATGCCGTGCGCGTCCTCACCGGCGCGGACAACAGCGGCCATGGTGCCGGTGTCGTCGTAGTGCCGCGCGGCCTGCTGCCGGCCGAGCTGGAGGCCGGCGTGCCCGGTGTCCATGGTGATGAGGCCGACATCGACCAGGCCGTCAGCGGTCGCCAGCGGCCGGGAGTTGAACGCGGCGTATCCGGTGCTGGAGCGGGGCGCGGTGATGTCGCGCCCGGGGTAGGAGCGGTGGGGGACGTGCCACGCTGCGAGGTGCCCGGAGACACGCCCGTCGTCGTCCACGGTGATGGGCTGCGGTCCCGGCAGCTGCGGGTCCGCGAACCACGCGGCGGGCGGGGTCCAGCCGTCCAGCCGGGCCGCCGCCGCTGTGAGGGCACCGCCCAGCTCACCATCGGGCACGTCGTCGCCCGGGCCGTCGTCCGGCTCCTTGGTGATGCTGGCCTCGGCGATGAGGTGCCATGGGGTGGCGCGTACCTCTTCGCGGAGAGCTGGCATGTCGGGCAGCTCGGCCGGATCCCACCAGGCGACGACCTCGATGTGGTCGCCGTCGGGATCGTCGGGGTTGAGGACCTGCCGTCGTGGTCCAGGTTGATGTCGATCGTGTCCTCGGTCGGGACGACCGCCACGAAGCCCGCGTACACCCCGTTTTCCGACAGCCACTCGGCGACGATCGGCAGGTCCTCCGGCAGGGTCGCGCCGGTCTCCTCCTGCCACTCGCGGAGCGCCGCGTGCAGCGGCTCCTCGCCCTCCTCGGTCTCGATGCCGCCGCCGGGGAACTCCCATGTCCCGCGCGCCGGGTCGTCTTCGTCGTCCAGGGACCGCTGGAGCATCAGCACACGGCCGGTGTCCGCCGCTTTGATGACGAGGCCGGCCGCGACCGGCTCCTGGCCGTCGCTCTCGTCGTCCTCTGCCAGCTCTGCGGCGGCGGTCAGCTCGACCTCCACGGGCACCGGCGCGGCCTCCGGCTCCGGGGCGGCCACAGCCTCGTCAACGTCGATGTGGGCGTTGGGGAAAGCGGGGTGTGCGAGGAGCGTGGCGCCCATGATGCGCCAGCGAGTCCACAGCTGGCCGGCGGGCACGGTGCCGTCGAACGTCTCGGTGTCGAGGATGTCCCCGTCGGGGCCGATCGGTACGTCGCGGGCCTCCACGTCGTCGACGTCGGCGCTGACGAACCTCATGAATTTCTCGCGGATCTTCCGGGCCAGCTCGGGGCCGCGCGGGTCCTGCATGTCGATGACGCCCCGGCCCATGATGGCGTCGCCGTCCTGCCACACCTCATCGAGGCGCATCAGGCCGACCTCGGCGCCGTCGTGGCCCTGCGCCAGGTGCCACTGCACGGCTACGGGCAGCGGCAGCGGCCGGACCGGCACCTCGCCGTCGAGCGCCGCGAGCTGCCGCCCGTCGGCCGACCAGGTGCCGGTCCAGGTGATGGGGCCGCTCCACGTGCCGTCGTCGGCGACCTCGATGGGGGACGCGGCGGCCGTCAGAGACTGCCAGTGCGTGCGCTGGGTCATCGTGCAGATCCTCCAGGTGAGAGGCGGTAGGTGGCGGTGCAGCGGCAGTTGACGGTCTCGCCGGGCGGAGCGAGCGGATCGCCCGGGTACTGGAGCCGGGCACCACCGGCATCGAACGGCTCGCTGACGGGCCGGGTCTGGCCGTGCGCGGCGGCGTGCGACGGCCGGGTGCGCCCGTCCCGGGTCGCCACCCAGGTCTTGGTCCAGATGCGGCCGGTGCGGTCCTGCTCGCTGATCGCCGCCGCGAGGCCGCCGGAGTTGAGGGCGGACATGGTCTCGGTGCGGGTCATCGTGCGCACCGAGCCGTCCCACTCCTCCAACGTGGCCTGCTGCGCGAGGCGGGCCCGCAACTCGGGCAGCTGCTCGCCGCGCGCCAGCCCGGTGCCGGCTGCTGCCCTCAGCCGGTCCCACACCCGGCGGGGCAGCCCGGACAGCCGCTCGACCAGCGCGGGGCGCAGGTCCTCGCTCGGGCCCCGCTCGGCCCCGGCGGGGGCGTCCGGCGCGGCCTGCCGGTAGGCGCGCTCCCAGATCCGGCGCTGCACCGGCGCGATCAGGCGCTCCACGATCCGGGCCCACACCGAGGCGTCGGGCCACGCCGACCAGTCCGGAGGCCCGGCCGGCTCCCCAGCGGCGGTGAGCGCGCCGAGGCCGAGGACACCGGCCCGGACGGCGTCCAGGTACTCGCCGACGGCCTCGCGCACCGCGGTGTACATCTCGGCCTCGGCGACGGCCTCGGGCCGCTCGGCGCGGCGGATCACTGTGTCGAGGTACTCGGTGCGGTGCTCCTCCCGGGCCAGGATCAGGGCCCGCACGTACTGGTCGACGGACTGGTGCAGCGCCACCTCGCCCGGCGTCGCCGCGGTGAACTCCCGGTAGGCGCCGTGCAGCATGCGGTCAAGGTTGCTGGGCTGCGCCAGCACGTGCACGTGGATGGAGTGCAGCGGCACGTGCCGGTACCGGCCGCGCAGGGGCCGGCCGCTGGAGTGCAGCAGCCACTGGCCGGCGCGCTCCAGCGCCCGGCGGGTCGCCATGTCCAGGCACGAGCGGCGCCAGTCCGCTGCGGCCTGCTCGGTCACGGCGGTCATGAGGCGGGCGGCCCGGGTCGGGACAGCTGCGGCTCAGCTGCCGGTGCGGCTGGGGCGGTTGTGGTGGTGCGGCGCGGCATGGCGGCGGCGGCCTCTGCGAGGCCCGGCACGGTGATGCCCAGCTCGGCGAGGATTGGGGGCGCCAGGTGGGGGTGCGCGAGAGCGATCCGCAGCAGCGTGCGCCGCTCCTGCTCGGCGTCGTCCGGCATGTCGTCGCGGGAGTAGCCGAGGGCCCGCAGGTACGAGATGTCGGAGAGCAGCCCACGCTCGTGCGCCTGCGCGGCCTCCAGCCCGTTGTCGGGGCGGCGCTCCAGCGCCGCCGTGTTGTGCCAGATCACGTACTGCTCGGGTCGGTCCACGCCGAGGGCGCGCAGAGACGGCCGGTACCAGCGAGATGTGAGCGCCTGGCACAGCAGCCCCAGCTTGGGTCGGATGTGCAACTTGATGCCGCTGGCCTCGATCAGCCAAGCGCCCCAGTGGTTGATGTCGCCCATGCCCAGCAACTGCTCCGGCGGCATGTCCATCCCGACGGCGACGCGGCGGATCGCGGACTCCCGCAGCGGCAGCACCTGAGTGTCCAGCTCGGTGGCGAACGTGAGGTGCTCCACCTTGTCCTTGACGTCACCGGGGGCGGTGAGCAGCAGCGGCACGATGCTCGCAGCCGAGTCGCGGTCTTTGAGCGGTGTGGCCATGGCCTCCAGCAGCACCTGGGCGAGGGCCCCACCGTGCGCCGGGTTGACTCCCTCGGACTGCCCCATCTTGGCAGGCACCACGTCCTGCGACGCCAGCAGCAGACCGGCGCCCGCCAGGCGCGAGTCCGTGGTGGCCATGACGTGACCGGACAGGCCCTGTAGCTCCCGGAGCGGGTCGAGGAGGGCCTGCATCGGGCTGTCGGGCCGGGCAGCCCACTGCGCGTGCGGATGCCAGATCCGGATCACCGATGCAGAGTCCAGGTGCAGCCTGATCTGCGCGCCCGGGATCTCCTGGCTGGCGAGGTGGATTCGGCCGCCCCCGCCCGACTGGATCTCGCTGGGGGAGGCGACGACCCACCGGCGGCCCAGCTGCTCGTCGTCGTACCCCACGAGGTACATCTCACCGGGGACATCGAGCAGGATGGACATCCGCCGCAGCATCTCGGACTGCCCGTCCTGGCCGCCGGCCAGCTCGTTCAGCGGCGCGAGGAGCTGCGCCACCAGCTCCTGGTCCTCGTCCTCGTCCTGCGCGTCGATCGGCGCCGGCTCCGAGCTGCCGTCCGGGTCGACGCGCCCGACGTACAGCCGGGCCCGCGAGCAGGCGTTGCTCGCCCACCGGGTGCCGGACTTGATCTCGCTGACCCGGTCGTACAAGTCCCACGCCTCGGCCTGCCACGGCTGGCGCTGGCCGAGGACGGTGCGGACCTGCCTGCGGGACACGAGCGCGGCTGAGGCGAGCAGCGCGCCGTCGACCTCGTGCCGCTGCACGGCGCCGTCGCCGGGGTCGATGGGCGGGCGGGGGCGGGATCGCCTCCAGGGCCAGGCCATGGTGCTCCTCTCCCCGCTCAGCGGCGACGGTCGGTGATGACGTGCTGGTGCGTCACCTGGAGCGGCGCTACCTCGTGCTGCCGGACCGGCGGCGGCGCGTCCAGCCACTGCGCGGCGATCGACACGAGCCACGAGGCGGTGAGGGCGGCGGCGACGTACAGGTAGAGGCGGGTGTCCCCGGCCAGCCAGTGCGCGGCGCCGACGCCGGCCGTGACCCAGATCGACGCGCACCACGTACAGGTGATCAGCTTGCTGACCCACGCCCAGGTGCCGCCGCGGGTGCTGCCCCGCGTGGTGATGGCGTCCCGGATCGGCGCGGTGATGGTGTCGTCCACGACGAGGCGCGTCAGCCGGGCGGCGGCGCCGACGCTGAGGACGCCGGTGACGATGAGGTAGATGTCTGCGGTGCTCACAGACGGCAGGGTATGTGCGTGTACGCGCAGCCCTTCGGGCGTCTATCGCAGCCGCACGGCGCCGAGGCCGCCGCCCGAGCGGCCTGAACTGGCGGCCTGCGACAGGGAGATGCCAGCGGGGGAGCTGATGGCCTGTGCGGTGGACGGGGGCCGCAGCAGCCCGTAGGCGAGGTACACGGAGGCGTCGATCCGGCCGGGGGAGGCGGCGCCGGGCTGCCACGTCGCCCACTCCTGCTCCAGCTCGACGAGCGGACCGCCAGCCCCGGCGGTCCGCACTCGGTCCTCCTGCCACTGCTGCGCGATCGGCTCAGCGCGCAGGAGCTTGCCGGTGCGCGCGGTGACGGGCTGCACGTAGGGCGGCAGCAGGTCGGAGGGGATGGTGCCCTCGCGCTGGAGCGCGTCCCACGCGGTGCGGATCGCGAGGGTGGTCATGTCGCCGCCGTAGTTGCGCTCCACGTAGATGATCTGCGCCCCGGTCTCCGCAGCGAGCGCGCAGGCGGCGCGGGACCACGCATCGGACGACATGACGCCGGTCCGGTCGTGCGTGAGGTACAGCCGCTCATCGGCGCCGAGGTAGCCGGCCACGACGCCGGCGGTGTCCCGGCCGCCGCCGGACGGGTCCACGGCCACAGCGCGGCGCTGCGCCCCGGCCGGGCTGGAGCAGCGTCGGGCCATCAGCAGGTCGTAGGACAGCAGCGCGCCCTCGGCTGGCTGCGGATCGCCCTGGTACAGGGCGCCCCAGTCGCGCGGCGTGGACGTGCGGCGCTTGTCCGCCCAGTGCGCGGCGAGCGCCGCCTGGTCTCCGTCGTCGATCGCCGGGTGGGTGAGCGGCGCGCCCAGGGCACGGCCGAGAGGGTCGGGGCCATGCCGGCCGGTGTGGATGGCCTCCAGGTGCACGACGCGCCACCGGCCGCCGTCCTCGACGCGTCCCTCCTGGGCGAGGACTCTCCCGGCGAGGTCGTCCTGGTGCCAGCGGGTGAGCACCATGACCACGGGCACGCCCGGCCGGAGGCGGCTCAAGAACACGGATGACCACCAGTCCCACACCCGGTCGCGCATGAGCGGGCTCTCGGCCTCCTGGCGGTCCTTGTGCGGGTCATCGACAATGCCCACGCCGGTGGTCGGGAAGCCGGTCAGCGAGCCGCCAACCCCTGCGGCCCGGACGCCGCCGCCGGTCGTGAGCGACCAGTCGTAGATCGCGGAGTCACCGGGCTGGAGCCGCAGGCTGAACTCGCGCCCATGCTCGCCCACCCAGCGGCGCACCGTGCGCGACTTCTTGAGCGCGAGGCTCGCGGCGTAGGAGGTGATGGCGACGCGGTCGCGGGGCCGTCGGGCGAGCCACCACCACGGCAACAACTCGCTGACGAGCGTCGACTTGCCGACCTGCGGCGGCGTGACGATCAGCAACCGGTCGCGCTCTGGGCCGAGTTCGGCGAGGTGCGAGGCGATCAGACGGTGGTGAGCGCGGATCCGGAACGCGCCCGGATCGTGGCGGTGCAGGTACAGGCCCATGGTGGCCGGGTCCCGCATCGCGGCCAGGCGCCGCAGCTCGGCGTCCAACTCGGCGTCGGACATGTCCGCGACGCTGTCCGGACAGCCGGACACCCTGTCCGCCCTGGTCAGAGCGCTCACGACTCGCCCTCTCCGGACTCGTCCGGGCGCGGTCCGGACAGCAGCGCCTCGTCGTCCAGCGGCCCGCCGCCGGCCTCCGCGCGGCGCATCAGCTCGGCGGCGACGGCGGCGAGCCGCTGCTGCCGCTCCGCCTCGGTGCCGGGCGGCTCGTGGATCGTCACCTCGGCGCGTTGCGGGGAGTCCAGGCCGAGCAGGCGGGTACGGCGGTCGATCGCCCCGAGGATGGCCTGCGCAGCCCGGTGGTCGCCCATTGCCAGGGCGGGCGCCATGGAGCGGATCACCCAGTCCAGGCGCTCCAGCTCGGCCTGGGCCAGCTCGTCGCGGTCCGCGGCCTGCTCCTCCAACGCCGCGCGCATCGCGCGGCTGAACGCCTTGTGGGCACCGGCACGGTCGGCGTACTTGAGCTCCCGCGCGATCGCGTCGAATGAGTGCCCCTGGAGCCGGAGTTCGACCACGCGCACCTCGCGGGCCAGCGCTCTGTCGCGCTGCGCCTTGCTGGCCATGTCGCCCCCTCCCTCCCTCCCTGCGGGTGTCCTGATCAGCAGGGTATGGGCGTGTACGAGGCGGGGGTGCCTGCCCCGCACGGGGGGCGGCGGGGCAGGCTCGCGAGGGGTGGGTGCCTCCGGGCGCGATACGCAGAGTGTAGCGACCGTCACAGGCCAGTGGGCCCGGACAGACTTCTCCCGTCCGGGCCCACTGCGCGCACGAGATCCGCGGTCTCGGCGCGTGCACGACGTCTCGCAGCGGCCGGGACGGGCCGGTCAGTGGGGCCCGTCCGCCTGCGGCGGCGTGTGGTGCTGAGCGTAGCGCTACGGGGCGGCGATCGTCCCGGACCAGGTCGGGGTCTCCGACGGCAGCGTCCCGGTGACCCGCAGGACAGCGATCGCGACGTCCCGGCCCTGCTCGGCCTCGTCGATCGTCCACGCCATGGTGAGGTCGGTCTCTGCGCCGGGTGCGAGTCGGCCGGACGGCAGCTCGGTCACGCCGTCGAGGTGGATGCCCATGAGCATGCCGCCGGCGGTGATGCCGTCTGCGGTGATGGACAGCTCGCCGAGGTCGGCCGGCTCCTGGCCGCCGTTGACGAGGGTCAACGTCGCGGTGAATGCGATCTCGCCGTCCGGCACGAAGTCGTATTCGCCGGTCGGGGTGTGCTCGGTGAGCTGGCCGATCGTCAGCGCCAGGCCGTCGTCCCAGGTGTAGGTGTCGCCGGGGGAGAGGTCTCCGGCGGCGGCGCCGTCCGGCTGGGCGCTGTCGTCGGCCGTCTCGGTCTGGGGGTCCGAGCCGGCGTCCGCGTCCTGCGCCGCGGGCGGGTTGTCGGCGGTGTCGTCGTCGCTGTTGGAGGAGCAGCCGGCGAGGAGTACGGCGGCGGCCAGGCCGAGGGCGGCGGCGCGGTGTCTGGTCATCGTGGGATATCCCCCTGCTGAGGTGGGCTGAGACGGTATGTGCAGGGGGATCGTGCCCGATCGTGCGCGGAGCGTGGGCGTATATGAGCCGGGCGTGACCGGCGTGTGACCTGGGGTGGTCAGGCGGCGTCTACGAGCAGCTCGGTGCGCACGATGGGCGCTCCGGTCTTGGTGTCGCGGCCGATGGCCTGGGTGGAGCGGACGACCGTCAGGGTCTCGCCGTGGACCTCGATGTCTTCCCCGTCGACGGGGGAGGGGAGCGGGCCGGCGCTCCGCATGGTCGCGAGGTGGATGGGGGCGCCCTTCTTGGGCTGGTGGAGCAGCGTCAGTACGTAGGTGGGCGTCTCGCTGGGCTTCTTCGGGAACTTCGCCTCCAGGTCGCGGACCTGGGTGATCTCGATCGGCAGACTCATCGCGCTGTCCTCTCGTAGGGTGCCGCCCGCTCCGGGCGGCCGTGGGGACCGTACCGCCGTGTACGGGGCGCGAAGAAGGGCCCGCATGGTGCGGGCCCCTCATCGGCTCAGGTCTGCCGGGCTGTCAGCGCGCCTCGCTGGAGGCGCCGCTGTCGAGGGCCTGCCCGAGGCGCTGCCCGTCCAGCAGCTGCTCGACGACGTGCCCGGTCTGGGGGTCAACGTCGTGCGCGGCCTCCAGCAGTCGGCTGGCGTCTTCGGCGGACATCACGTCTTTGGGCATTGCAATCTCCTCTTCGGTGTTGATGCTCACCGCCCCCTCTGCTGCTCCTTGGGGCATGCCCACCGTCCCGCGCTGTCACGCACCGTGGGGCTGCCGCAGCTGCCGCAGGTGGGGGCGCGGCCGACGATGATGGGTGCTGCCATGATGGGCTGTCCTGCTCTCTGTACGGCGGTACTGGGCGGGGCTCCGGGGCGGGCGGCAGCTTGCAGGCACCCGCCCGCCCCGGGCGACTAGTTGGCGGTGGACGAGACGATGACCGTCCCCGCCGGCGCCTCAGCTCGCACTCGGGCCTCGGCGGTGTCCCGCGCCTGCTGGGCGGTCATTCCTGTCTGCTGCTGGATCATTCCGGCCCAGCCGGCTTCGGTGCCGTCCGGGCGGTACGCGATATCCGAGCGCGCGGGTCACGGCCACCGTGCCGGCGACCTGCCCGAGCGTGTATCCGGCGACGTGTCGGGCCGCGGCCCGACGCCCGCACGCGGACGCCGTCATCGTCGGCCGGCTCTCCTCACCTGTGGCCGGCGTGCCGTCGGCGTGCACCAGCTGGCGGCCGTGCAGGCCCTTGAGGCGTGCGTCCTCGCCGCGCTGCGCCCAGTGGTCCATCAGGGGGTGCAGCGCGCCGAACGTGGTGTTGAGGAGGGCGCCGAGCGCGAGACGCTCCAGGGCCCTGGGGGTCATGATCTGCTCCGATCTGTGGGCTCTACATGAGCGTCTACGAGCGGGACGGGCGGGTGTGCACGCTCGATTGCACGGGGTGAGTGAGGTCGGTCTCAGAGCCGCACGAGGCCGCTGCTGAAGTCCGGGCTGGCACCCCTCCCGGGGCCGCTCTCGGACGTCCGAGAGTGCCTCTCTCGGCCACTCTCGGCCCCTCTCGGGTCCCGAGATTTCCGCAGGTCAGGCCGCCCGAGAGTGGCCCGAGAGTGGTCAGGAGAGGGGGCACTCTCGGTGGGGGCGGGGAGCGCCTGGAGCAGCTCCCGCAGAGCCTCCTCGACGTCCCCTCGGTGGACCCCCGTGCGGCCGTCTACGCCCCGCGCTGACATGCGGTCACGGATGGGGATCTGGTGATGGTCGAGCATGGCCCGCAGAGCCGGGTTGGTGAGGCTGCTCTCCGGGGTGTCTGAGGGGAGCGCTTCGGCCAGCAGGGGGTATAGGTCCCGGAGGTGGATACCGTTGTCGTCGCCGATGGTGTCGCGGAGCCAGCGCAGCAGCTCCTCGCGGGGGCTCATCTCGCGGTCCCCCGGCGTCTCGATGTCGTCGTCGACCGGGCGCTGCTCCTGGTCCTCGTCGGGGGCGCCGGCCACCCAGGCGGCGATGCCGCACAGCAGGGACAGCACGACCCCGATCCAGGGCCAGGCGACGAAGACGCGGAAAGCGGCATATGCGAGGCCGAGGAGCAGCGCGACGCGAAGGGTAATTTCAAAGGCACGCTCGGCCTTGGTCTCGTCGGGGTCTTTCTTGGTGTCGCCTTCTCCCCCGTCGCTCGCTGCATTGGCCGGAGACGCGATTCCCTCAGACTTGGAATTCGCGACATCTCCCGAGGATTTGCTTTCGCTCTTCTTGCCGCGCTTCCTCTTGCCTTCCTTTGCCTCCTCCGCTTCCGGCTTTGGCTCGCACCGGGCCCAGCGGATAACGGCTCGGCGCAACTTGCGCGTGATGATTTCGCCGCCCACCGTGATGCGCACGGAAATGGCAGTGACGAGCTTCCGCTGGAAAGCGAATGCCGTGACGAGCGCGACGACTACGAGGAGCAGTCCGATGGTGGTCATTACGCTCCGTTCAGCCAGTCATCGAGGGGCTGACCGGAGTCGTTCAGCCAGCTGTACAGGTGGTCGTTGAGGAATTCGGCGCCACCGGCTGAGAATGCGAGCGCGGCCCCGGCAACGGGGAGGAGAACGTTCCTCGCCATGCGCAGCATGTCCCCCGACTTCTTGGCCAGGTAGATGTTGATGGCAAAGGCGGCCAGGAGCACCACGAGGATGATGGCCGCGCCGCCGGTCAACTGCTGGGTGGACGCTGTGGCGATGTCGCCGTCGAGTGCGCCGGTTCCACCAGCTGCGATGCGGCCGGCCTGGTTGGTGCCCTGCGCTGCAACGCCAGCGGCCAGGCCGAGGAGACCGCCGGTGCAGACTGTGAAGAGGGCGCCGACGGACAGCAGAGCGGCGATCCCGAGCGCCTTCGTGATCTTGTGGTTGTCCTTGACCCACCAAAGGATCAGGAAGACGGTGATGATCCCGAGGGCGACGGCGCCGCCGCCGTAGGTCAGCTGGTCGGTGGTCACTGTGCTACTCCGGTGAGGACCTGGATGGGATCCCAGGGGTGGATGACGGACAGGGCGCCGACCGCCACAGTGGCGACGACAAATCGGGTGAGCAGGACGCGGGGCCACTCCATGCGGACGATCTCGACGTCCCGCATGCACCAGGCCCACGCAGAGGCGACGACGATGGCGGCGATGGCGGCGGCGTAGCCCCAATCGGCGCCCGCTGCCCCCCGGATCCGCAGGAGAAGAGAGCCCCAGATCGCCGCAGCGCCGTAGCCGACCTCGGGGATCGGCACGAACGCCAGCCCGATCCCAGCGAGGGTGCTGACCGGGTGCGTCCGGGTCTTGACCCAGGTCTTGAACCTCTGCCAGTTCGTGGGCGGCGGCGGGGGGTCCTCCCAGCGCAGCTCGATCGTCAGGTTCTCGGGGAGCACGACCGGCGCGACGACCTGCTGGGGCGGTGGCGGCGGGGGAGCCGGGGCGGGCGGGGTGTCGGGCACCCGCCAGGGCGGGAGGTCCGCCGTGCCGGGCGGGGCGACCGGACCCGGGTGGGGAGCCCGGGGCGGCTCGGTCGGGGCCGGCGGGATGAGGCGCCCCTCGACCGGGCCGCTGCTCGTCGTGGGGCCGGGCGGCAGGGCGGGCCGGGCGGCGTACTCCAGCGGGGTGGCGCCGGGGCCGTCGTACAGCTCGTCCAGCCAGTCCCCTGGCGGTTGCTGGTGGGTGGTCATCGGGGGCGTCCTCCGGGGTGTACGCCGCGGTCCCGGAGGACGCGGCCGAGAGCGATCTCGGTGTGGTCGGGGGCGGCCGGGTCGGCTGGGGCCGGGTTCTGGAGCCGGGTGATGTCCGGCGGCAGGGAGGGGAGCGGGCCGGGCGTGGTGGCCGGCGGGGGCGGTGGGGCTCCGGGGAGGAGCAGCCGCACGGTGGGCTGCTCCTCCGGGGCGCGGCGGCGCGTGAAGCGCGCGAGGAGTCGACGCCACATCAGGCGCTCCGCTGGAGGCGGCGCATGGTGCGGCTGACGCTGTCCGCCTTGGCGTCGTGCAGGCCGGCCTCCACGACCATGCGGTGCGCGGTGGTGGGGTCGGTGATGCCGGCCGCGAGGAGTTTGCGGAGGGCGGCGGTGAGGTTGCCCCGCTCGATCGGCACGACCTCGTACCGCTTCTGCTCCTGGTCCTGCTCGTCGTTCGCGGGCGGCTGGGTCGGCTGGGGCGGTGTGCTCGGCACGGCCGGCGGCTGGGGCACCTGCGGGGCGGGCACGGGGGGCACCGGTCCGGACAGTGCCGGGGCCGTGTCCGGACGCGTGTCCGCCGAGGTCAGCACCGGTGCAGCCGGGGCCTGTCCGGCGGTCGGGATCGGGCTGTCCGCCTGCCCGGACTGCATGCCCGGGAGCTGTCCGGGCGCGCCGAGGGCCAGCATCAGGGCACGCTCCTTGGCCTCCATCCGCGCCATGGTGCGGATGTGGCTGGCCATCGCCAGGCGGGCTCCGATCCTGCCGCTGCGGCCACGCATCCACTGCCGGTTCTCGGCGCTCAAGGGCATCGCGGTGTGGTGCATGAGCAGCATCCACAGAGCTTTCGAGATGACACAGATGAGGGCTCCGAGCGTCGCAATCCATGCGGAGTTGACCTTGCTCAGGCCGTGCACGATGACACCGGCGAAGGAGACGACAAGGAAGACGTTGCCTGCCCAGAAGGGGGCGCGACGCTTACGCTCGTCGTAGCGGGCAAGCCACTCCAGGCCGAGGCAGACCATCCACGAGAGGTCGTACCCGACAGCGACGCTGTAGGCGATGGGGGTCCACGTGAGGCCGCTGAGGAGTCCGCCGATGCTGGCGACGGACCAGATGAGCGTGACCGCGAGCATGACGTAGACCGCCGCGGTGATGAGGCGGAGGACGATCAGGTCCCAGTCCCGCGGGGGGATGGGGACACGCACGTCCTCGCGCGCATTGACCATCTCGAAGTGGACGCCGTCGGCGGAGTACGGCACCTGCCACTCGCGCCGCTCGGTGCGGTATCGCAGGTACGGGTTCTCGGCCGGCGCGGTGCCCGGCTGGGCGGGGGTCTGTCCGGGCTCCATCGGGCGCCCTTTCTGGTGCGTGGGTGGTCGGGTGGTGGCTCGTCGGCTCTGTGGACCGCACCCAGGCAGGGGAGGGGGCGGGGTGCGGCCTACACAGCTGGCGGGCGGGTGGCCGCCCGGCCCCGGTGGCGGGGCCGGACGGCTCGGGGGTGACTACTTCGCGCAGGTCGGGCAGGGCTTGATGCCCTTGCCGCCGGGGGCGACGACGGTCCCCCAGCCATCGCAGGTCCCGCAGGTCTTCGGGAACTGGTTCGCCATGTCAGTTGCCTCCGGTCTGTCGCTTGATGAGGTCGCCGTAGCGGCGGATGAGGGTCTCGGCGAGGGTCTGGCCCTCGCCGTTGCTCTGGCCGCCGGTGGCGGGCTTGGGCTGCTGCTGGGCGGTCACCGGGAGGCCCCCTTGGGTCCGGCGTCGCGGGCGACGGCGGCGGCGTCGAGCAGCAGCTGCTGCACGTCCTCGGGGGTGCGGCCGGTCTCCCGCTCCCACACCTCGTGCGAGGCGAGGCGGGCGCCGGTGCGGGCACGGAGGACGCTGGTGATGACGAGTCCGGCGACGAAGCGCGTGGACGCGGTCCCCCGTCCCCGCTCGGCGGCGGCCGTGAGCTGACCGAACAGCGAGGTGGTCATCCCGCTGGGGTGCCAGCCGACCTCGGCGATCCGCGCGCGGGCCGCGTCGAGGTGGCGGGCGACCTGCTCGCCGGTCACCTCGGCGCCGTAGGCGTGCCAGGTGATGGACTGCCGGGCGATGTCCCCGGCGCGGTCGATGGTGGTCATCGCCGGGCCCCCTGCGATGCGGCCGAGCCGGTGGACGACCCGCTGGCCTGGGCGTTGCGCACGCCGTCCTTGACGGCCTGGGGGTCGCGCTGCGGGGCGGCGTTGCGGTAGTCGCGCAGGTCCTGCTCAGCCACGGCGGCCACCCTTCTGCCGGGTGCCGGTGATGGTGTCGAGGACGCGCCCGAGGCGTGGGCCCAGGGGGCCGGGGACCAGGTGGTGCCGCCGGCGGGGGGGGCCCCGCCCGGGGGGGGTCTGGGTGGACTGACTAAGCTCCACCACGATCACTCCTTGTTCACGCTGGATGGGGTTGTTGATCACCGGCCCCGGTAGGCGTAGCCGCGCCTCCGGGGCCGCTCCCTTTCCCGGGAGCTGGCCGGTCAGCTGGTGGGGATGACCTGGCACTTCTCGCGGTAAGCCGCGTAGTCGGTGGGGTCGATCCGGTACATGCCGCCCGGTTTCACGGCGGCCAGGTTGCCCCGCTGGATCTCACGGAGGACGGTGCGCCGGGAGATGCCCAGCAGCCCCGATACCTGCGTGACGGTCAGCGGGGTGTAGCTGACCGATCGCTCTCGGTAGGTCATGTAGGCCATCCTGGACAGGTATTGCGCAATAGTCAAGCCGTAGCGCAATAGTGTCCGGTAATCGGGCATGCGAAAAGGGCGGACCATGATGGTCCGCCCTCATCTGTGCAGGTCAGAGCATCAGTGCACCGGCAGCCGATACCTCAGCTCGTGCCGGTCGGCCCGCATCGTACTGACGTCCACGGCCACCGCCCGGCCCTCCTCCGCGTAGTACACGCGCACCTTGCAGAGAACCCGGTCGTCCGGCGTGATCCGCAGCCTCTCGCACGCCTCCGGCCCCGGCACCGGACTGGTGACGATCTCCTCGACCTCCACCGCCCGCAGGCCGCGCTCGGCGAGCACCGCCGGGAGACCGCCGCGCACCAGGCGCCGCTGCGCCAGGCCCGTGCCGGACGCGATGCCCAGCGGGTACCAGGAGTCCGCCAGTTCGACGACCTCGCCGTCCGCGATCATGTCCCGGCCGCGCAGTATCACCGGATCGCCAGGCTCCACGTCCAGGTGCTCCGCGATGTCCTCCGGCGCCGGCGCCTCGCCGACGTGCCCGAGGATCTGGTCTCCGCGCATGCCGAGGCTGGCCATGTGCTGCGCCCACGTCAGGCTCTGCCGGCCGTCGCCATCCTGGGCCAGATAGCTCGCAGAATGGCTGATAATGACCCGCTTCCCCAGGACGCGGGACCGCCGCCCCTGGCCGCTGTCCACGAGCCCTTCGCGCCGCAGGGCGCGCAGCGCGGCCTGCACCGTGACGACGGCGACGCCGTGTTCCTCGGTCAGTTGCTGCACGGTCGGCAGCTGGCTCCCCGCCGGGTAGGTGCCATCCTCGATCCGGCGGCGCAGGGTCGCGGCGAGGTCCTCGTAGCGTTTCACGTGGCGGTCATCCATCAGCCGCACCTCTCTCTCGTGAGTCAGAACTATTGCGCAATAGTCCTGGCTCACGAGAGTATCCGCTGCGCAGCGTCACGGATAGCTGCGTATCAGCCACCACATGGCCACAGCGGGTAGTGACAGGAGTGGCCGGATGTCGCCGCATGTCCCAACCTGCACGGGATGCTGCGCGGATGAGCATGAGCACATGGCTGCCACTGGCGACGGCTGCGGTGTCGACAATCCTCTCCGCGATCCTCGGGCGGAGCTGGGGGCGCCGGAGCACTCTGAAGCAGATCCGCGAGGAGGGCCTGCCTGATGGCCCTGCGCGGGATGTCCTGATGGAGCCGATGCACAGGCTTCATAGCCGGTTGGTTGTTCCGGGTGAGCGGAAGCGGCGGCGAGCTGCGGAGAAGCGGGATCGGGAGGAGGAGTTGTCCGCCGCTTGGTCGGAGGCGACCGAAGCCGCAGCAGATGCAAGGCGCGCCTGGGACGAGTTCTGCCCTGGGTGGAATCGGTTCGTCTGGGGATTGGGGTACTCCGCGGCTCTATCTGAGGCGAGGAGCGCTCTGCGCAAGGATCCTCCGAACGTGGATGAAGCCAGGCGCTTGATTGACCGCGTGGGGGAAGAGCTGGAGGCGGACGAGCGCAGGATCCGTTGCGTGTGCGGCACTGAGACGAAGTCGGTACTTGAGCGCCGTCTCGACAAGGATTTCGAGGAGTGGGAGAGGTGCGCAGCGCGACTGGGTCGGGCACTGGCGCGACTGTCCGCGCTCGATGGGCAGGATTGGCCTTTCGTGGCGTACCCCAATCCGATTGGAGTCGAGGGGCATCCCGTTGGGCCGGTCTGGCAGCGGCTCAGGGATGGAAGGCGGCCGGCAGATGCCGGCTAGACGTCGAGTGACGCCACAGAGACGAGGTCGGCCAGGTACCGGGTTGCGGTCAGGGCCATCTCGGCGGCGGCGGACGGGTCGCTGGTCAGGATGTCCTCGGCCTGGGCGAGGGCGAGGCATGCGGAGCCGGACGCCTGGGTGATGGCCTCGGCGACGATCTCGCTGGGGTGGGCGTCGTGGGCGTGGGCGAGCAGCTGCACGCGCTCCGCGGTGATGTCCGCCATCAGTTCCTCGGCGGCGGCGATGGGCGCCATCGCGGCGTCGTGCTCGGGGGTGATCTCGGGGACTCCGGCCGGCCATGCCACCGGTTCGCCGGCGGGCTCCGTGTCCAGGACGGCGGCGGCCTCGGCGAGGACTGCGCGCTCGGCGTGAGCGCGGAAGGTGTTCCGATCCTCGACGGCGGTCTCCTCCGGCCACCGTTCGCAGTCGGCGTTCCGGGCGTGGTCGAGGATTGCGGGGGCCCCGGAGGCCAGCAGGAGCAGTTCGCGGGCATTCACCTCGACGTCCTGGCCGGGGTTGCGGGCGATCGGGTCGTAGATCTCGCTGGCGGCCTGGGCGCAGCCGGCGATGAGCCGGGTGGCGGCGGCGATGAGCTGGGCGTGGCGGCGGCGCGCGGCGGGCGGGGTGTGCATGGGGCTCTCCTGCCGGGTTGATGTGGGAACGGTAGGCGAGGTTGTTGGCCGGGCGTAGGCGATCCGGACAAGCTGTCCGGGCTGTCCGGGCGTGGCGGCCGGACAGGGTTGTCC
>NZ_JBHWJL010000003.1:36142-55895 GCF_042731495.1 Streptomyces sp. NPDC059853 | reverse complement strand
CCTCCGCAGGGTGGCCCGCCGGAGGCGTTCTTGTTCCGTCAGCGGCGACCGGCCGAAACACCGGCCGGTGTCCGCTGGGTCTCATGAAGCTGTTGGTGGGCGTGGCGGTTCCGGACGGAGGAGGCGGCGACTTCCCGGACGCGGGCGACGCTATCCGGCCCCGGGGCTTCAGCCTCCGTGGTGGGGCCGGGCGGTGCCTCCTCCCGGGCCAAGAGCGCCACGGCCTCGTCGCTCCGGCCACTCAGGTACAGCTCCATGGCCTGGTTCGCTCGTTGACCAGCGTCCCCTCGGTCGCTCCTGCCCTGGGCGACCTGGCGGCTCTCCGCGAAGAGCAGACGGATCATGTCGGCCCTGTCGGGGCCGCCATCGACCGCCGGACCGTGAGGGAGGACCTGACGGACTTCGTCGAACCAGCGGGTACGGAACGGCTCGTGGGTGGGATTCCACCGCGGTGCGTCTTCCTCGGCAGCACGGGCTTCTTCGATGGCGCGGGCTGCTTCCCCGGGCGACATCAGGACTTCGCGCAGCCGACCGCGTTGCGGCGCACCGACGATTTCCAGGTCCTCAAGTCGGCGGAGAAGCCCCCGTGCCTCGGCGTACCCGACGTTCATCCGGCTCTGCAAGCTCACCGGCGAGGCGACGTCGGCCTCGCTGACGACGGCCGCCGCGCGGTGCAGCCCTTCCCAGCCTTCGGCGCCGGCGGTCGGCTCCTCGGCCGTGGTGGGCGGGTTGTAGTACGTCCCCAGTGGGCTGTTCGTTCCGGAGGGGAGGTGACCACGCAGATGTGACAGATGATCTTCCGCCGTGTGGTGAAGGAGGTGGACCGCGTTCCAGCGCAGGCCATCCCGAGAGCCGCCCCGCTCCAGCCGGTCGAGGAGCGCTCGCGCTGCCTGGGCGATCAGCTCCACCGTGCGGGCCCACAACATCCGGAAGGTGCCCAGGGTGGCGTCGTCCGCCGAGAGGCGGTACGTGCCGAGCCGGGCCTTGTCGAAGACCTCCTGGGCGGATTCGAAAGCTGCGGCGGCTCGGCGCCACAGTGGATGATCGGCCAGCTCACCCAGACGTTCGGCTGTGGAGTGGTAGTGCTGCTTCACCGATTCGAAGCCGGTGGCCATGAGGATCTGTGCTCTGCCCGGCCTGCCGTCCCTCGTGGTCATGCGGGTGGCGAGCCGGTTCCATGCCGCGCGGACCTCGGCTGCGCGGTCGATCCGCTCGTCAGCCGGAAGGTTGCCGGCCCACCTGTCCGCCTGCGTCGTCGCAGCGCGGTGGAGCTGCCGGGCGGCGGCCCACGCGTCCGTATCCCGCTGACCGTTGTGCTCCAGGCGCCGGGCGAGCGCGAAGGCGTCGTGCGCGAGCGCCCGCGCGGTGAGCGACCGCACCGTGCGGTCCAGTTCCGCTGTCGATACGACCGAAGCGGCCGTTCCGGAACTGAACGCGGAGGTCAGTGCCTCTTCGGCCTGCCGGAGTCGGCCGATGCTCTCCCATTCCGGCGCTCCGGCGAACGCGTGCGACTCGTCCCGTGCCCCGGCCAGGGCCACGCCCAGCTCGCTGTCGTCCAACGGCGGAAGCACCACCCCCCGCGCCACCGGACCGATGTCCGCGCTGCCCAGAATCCCGTCGAGCAGGTCACGCAACGCCGCGAGCTGAGGCATGAGCTGCCCGCCTGTCTTGTTCAGACTCACCTCTACCTCGGCCAGGTGCTCGCGGGCCGTCTCCGGCTCGGTGGTGGGAAGAGGCTCCTCCGTCGTCTCCTGCGGCTTCTTCTCCGGCTCGGGCACGGCCTCGGGGAAGGTCTTCTGCTCGGTGACCACCGGCTTCTCCTGTGCAGTCGCCACCTCGTGAACCGGCGCCTCAGCGAGGGCGGTCGTTGCCGTCTTCGCCGGTACCGACTGGGTGGCGTTCTCGTCCAGGAAACGGATCCAGTCCAGCGAGCCCGGGTCGAGTTCTTCCTTGGCCCGGGTGACCGTGACGTACGCGAGCCGAAGTTCTCCGGCCAGCGGAAGTTCCAGTTCGCCGGTCTCGGCGTTCACCTTGGGCTGGGGAAAGTCTCCTCCGATCCGGACCCGGTGCCATTCCCGCCCCTTGGCCTTGTGTGCGGTGGAGACGATCAGGTCCGGACGGACCCCGGGGGCTTCACCCTCCTCTGGCACCAGGCCCTTCATCATGCGGAGCAAGCCTTCCGGCGAATACCGCTCGACGAGCCGGACGAAAGTCAGGAGGGCACCGTCCTGCTCCGTCTCCGCGTAGTGGCGAACATCGTGCCAGCTGGTGAAGGCGCCCAGCTCGGGGTGGTTCGTCCGGCGTCCTCGTTGAAGATCCTGCGCCGCTCGCGCGGTGTCCTCGATCTCCCGTCCACCTCCCACGAGCGCGACCCGCTGCTCTGCCTCCAGCGCGCTGAAGACCACTCCGATCGCCCCCACGTTCGTGCGCGTCAGCACGGCGTCGACTTCGCCCGACAGCGGGCCGACCGTGGATCGCCGTGCCGGGTTGCCCTCCAGCGTCAGCTCGGAGCCCAGCAGCCGCAGGTAGCTGTTACCGACCTCCGCGACATCGGGTCCGAACCGCCAGCTCTGGGTGAGGGGGAGGACGACATCCGCGGGCCAGTCCTTGAGCGCGTCGATGGCGCCGCGGAACTCGTAGATGCTCTGGTTGCTGTCGCCGACGACCACGGTCTGGGCCGTCTGATCCTGGATGACCTTCTTCAGCACGGGGTTGATGTCCTGCGCCTCATCGAAAAGGATCATGTCGAACGGCAGCCGGGGGTTCGTCAGGGCCCAGAGCTTCAGATAGTCGTCGTGCGTGAAGAACAACTTGTCGCTGTTCGGATCGGCGATGTCCTCCCACGCCCGGCGGGCAAGACCCAGCAGCGCGGTGACGGCGGAATCGTCGGTCCAGCCCTGTCCCAGGTGCCGCGGCAGCAACTCGGGGTCGGCGCTCTCCCGGAAGTTCCGCACGGCGGTCATAGCGATCCGGGCGGCGCTCTCCGGCTCGATGGAGCCGCCCCGGTAGCGCAACGGCTCCGTCAGCCCGAGCGCATCGGCCACATCCTGCGGGCGGCGAGCCCCGCCATTGCGGCCGGCCTTGCCGATCTTGCGCCGAAGCGGCGTGTTCCGCATGTCCGCCCTGGCGAAAGCGTGGCTGGTGTCCGCGGTGACGTGGGACGGGAACTTCTGCCGGGCCTCGTCCGCGATACTGCGGTTGAACGCCACGTAGGCGATGCGCTTGTCCGACATCCGCCGGGTGACCATCTGGAGTGTGGACGTCTTCCCCGTGCCGGCAAGGGCCTGGACCGCAACGTCTCTGCCTGCCACGCAGGCGTCGATGATGCGCTGCTGCTGCGGTGTCGGCGGGTATTCGGGAGTGGGTGACGCCGTTCTCGTGAAACCGGCGTCCTTCTCCCGCAGGTAGTCGCGCACCTCTTCCACGACCGTGTCCCGCCGACTCGATGGGCCTTGGTATGCCCATCGGCCCTCTTTGTACGCAAAGTTACGGTTCTTCTTCAGCAATGCGCGCAGCTCGGCCTCTTCCGGCCAGTGCTTGCCGCCCGTGCCGGTGACGTACGTGTTCTCGTTCTCCGTGACGATCCGCACCCGGCTCGACCACGAAGTCGCTGTTACCGGTGGCTCGACGGTGGGGGGCACCTGCTGCTCCTTCTGCTGCTGGCCGACCATCAGGTTGCGCGGGACATCCCATTCGTAGACGTCGTCCGGATCGTCGACGGCGGCGAGGCTGATTCGGACCAGGCCGGTCCGGTGCGGCTCACCGACGTCGAGCACTTCCAGCAGCCGCCCGGCCGGACCGGAGCCCCAGCGGATGCGTTCCCCGGCGCGCAGGCGGTCCGCGTACGTCCGTCCTTCGGCGGCCGGAGGCCGGTCCGGGTCCTCGGTCAGCAGGCGCCATACCCGAATGGCGGACGAGACGGACGGAGGGAGGCCCTGCTCGATGTCGAAGGCGGCCCGGAGCGCCAGGACCTGACGGTCGAGGTCGAACCGAACGGACCCCAGTTCGCCGGCGGCCGGGATGCGGGCCCAGTCGACCGGGTCTCCCGTGCTGTCGGTGAGGGCGGCCAGGCGTTCCGAGAAGACCACGGCTTCGGTGGCCGACCGGAACCCGGTCATCGTCTCCAACGGGCCTTCCAGCTCGGTGGCCGGCAGGTTGGCGTAGGTGTCGATTCTCCCGTAGTCCGCTGAACCGCTGCCCGCCGACCGCAGGGCCCAGCACGGGCCGGCATCGTCCCGGTCCAGGGTGAACAAGCCGTTCGGCGTGCGATCGGGGGACAGGGACCGCCGTGCCTCGTCCGGGCTCATCGCCATGAGTTCCCGGACCCGAGTCCATGGAAGAGGAACGGGGAGCGGAAGCACACGGGCTTGGGGCATCGCGAGAAGGTCGGACAGGAGGTATCGGCCTTCGAGGCTGCTGGACACCAGGTTGTTCTCGGGGACGATATGCGCCCCGTACACGATTGGCTCGGGATCGTCTTCGGTACCCGGCTCCACGGAGCGGAGCAGAAGAAGAGCGCCGGGCACCGTGCCGTCAGGAAGAGGCAGCGTGGTGGTCACGGCAAGCCGGGCCTCGTCACCGAGGGCCTTCGGCAGGGCCTCCAGATCCTCCCGGGTCAGCCGGGAGACTTCGGACGGAGCGGGAGCCGACTCTTCGAAGAGGGCTTCCTGTGCTGCCTCTGCCTCCGGCGACGTGGTGCCGACGGGTGTGGCCGCCACCGTGCTTTCACCGGGGCGTGGTTCTTCGACCACGCGGCAGAGCGCCAACTCGCGCTCCACATCGCCGAGAGCGGGGCGGAAGCCGTTCCTGGCCGTCCGGTCACCGTGGTGAGTGGCCGCGGAGTGCTGGGCGCTGTATCCGTACCTCCCCCGGCGCTCCCTCCACAGCAGGCTGAAGGCGCGCGGGCCGTGATCGGTGTGGGCCTTGAGCGTCAGTTCGTAGAAGGCGTAGTGCTGGCTGTCGTCGTCCCAGCGTTCGCCGACCTGCCACCCCCTGTTCCTGGCCCGCTCCGCGATCAGGGCCGCGCGCTCCGGGGTGGGGCGCTCGGGTGCGCGGGTTTCTGTGGCCTCGGCACCGGCTGTCGCCTGCGGCTGAACGGTGCCCGCGGTCTCGCTGAACAGCTGGTCCCAGAGCCCTTCGCGTTCCGCCGTCGCGTTGATGCGGGAGGCCAGCAGCGTGGCGTACTGCGTCATCGTCCGGAAGTGGCGCAGCGCCACCGGGGCCCGGTACCCCTCCTGGTCCAGGTTCCCGGCCAGCGTCTGAGCAGCGCGGGCGAGTTCCGTGCACCGGCGGACCACGTCGGCGGCCGGGTGAACGAACGGGTCTCGGCCGCTGGCCACCGGTCCCTGGCGCAGTTCCTCCAGGGCCACGAAGACGGCGTGGCTGTCGGGGCGAACGTTCACCCCCCGGTCGACAAGTTTCCGCCCGGCGGGAGTGTCCCGCATGCTCCAGTAGCCGGCGAACATCGCCTCGAAGTCCCGGGTCGCCTCAGCTCTGGACGAGTAGGGCTCACCGAGCGGGATGAGGATCTTGGGCTCCGCCATCCGGTGGGGCCGGCCGAGGAAGCTCAGCCCGTCCAGCAGCGCCCGGACCCGCGTGTTCCGGTGCGTCCGGGACATGTGCGTGGGCAGGTGCCAGTGTCCGTGCTCCTCGGAGAACTGGAAGCCGTGGCTGCCGAGCTGTGCCCGCACGGAGGCGTCCCCCTCCTCCATGGTCGGACCTCGGACGATCGTCGCCCCGGTGTGGTGCTCGATCTCCACCTCGGTCGGATGCACCGTCGCGGAGTCCGGAGCGGGAGGGACCGCACGGAGACGTTCCTGATGTGCCGCCAGCTCCTCGCGGACGGCGGCCACTGCTGCCGGCTGTCCGGCCGAGGAACGGCAGTTCGCGGCGTGGTGGTAACAGATGCTCACCAGCTGGGTGAGCGCGTCGTGGTCCCCGGGCGTGGCAAAGACCGCGCTGGGGAGGCTGAGCACCAAGGTGTAGCCGGCATGAGCGAGCCCAGCGGCGTGGCGGGTGACCTCGTCGAGGGTGCCGTCATCCGTGATGGCCCACTCGGCCGCGTGGTGAGCCTGCCGGAAGTTCTCGACGACATCGGTGTGCGTCTCCGGGCGTTCAGCGAGACGCCGGGCCGTGGGTGTTTCCCACCAGGCGTTCCACGCGTCACCCAGGCGCCGGAGCCCGTCCGTGAAGGAGTGCCCGGGTCCGTACGGCGCGGCGCCGATGTCGGCGGCCAGCTGGTGGGCGGCCAGCCGCCGGTGGTGCTCGTAGGCCCGCTCGGCGACGTCAGCCAGGATCGTGCGGCTCTCCGACTGCTCGGTGTCCAGCACCGCCGTCACGGCGTGCGAGACGACGTCGGCCCACGCGGTGAGAGCGGCGCCGACCCCGGTGTCGGGGACTTGCCGGGCGTCCCACATGGCGCGGCGTAGCAGAGCGCCCGCCTCGCTCACGGTTCCGCGTTCGCTCTCGGGCCATCGGTCGTAGGTTTCGAGGACGAGGGACCGGAAGCGGTTCAGCTCGTCGTTGTCGGAATAGGGTTCGGGGCGCTCGCCCAGCGGGTCGGTGCCGTTGGGCACCTCGTGGGCGTCGGCAGCGGCCGTCAGCAGTTCGAACAGGTTGTCTCCGGCGGCGTGCAGGCGCCCGAGGTGCCGTTCCGTGCGCTGGAGGAGGCGGTGGGCCAGCGCGGCGGTCTCGCCGTCCGTCGCATCGGCCAGTTCTCCGGCCGCGTCGGCCAGCCGGTCGTAGAGGTCGAGGACATCGGCGGGGGCGTCGTGCGACGAGGCGGCGAGGGCGGAGGCGACCTGCTCAAACTCCAAGGGCTCGGCTTCTGCACCGGCGTCGGATGCCAACCGCGCTCGCAGCCGTTCCAGCGTCTCGCCGACGAGTTCCGCGCCTCTCACCAGTTCTTCGGCGAACGTGTACCGGCCCAGCATCACGGCCAGGCGCTGAGCCCGTGGGTTCGACGAGCCGGGCGTGCGGGGGGCGAGGGGAACGATGTCGAAGCGGGAACCGTCCGGAGTGGTCAGGGTCAGCCCGCGCCGGCGTTTCTGCACGGTCAGGCCGTCCGCGATGAGCTGGCCGATTCCCGCGGCGAGATCGACCCCGTTGGCGGCGGGCGTGCTTCTCCCATCCGGCCCGGTCACGGTGTACTGCTCGAACAGGGAGAGGCCGGGGATGGACTCGGTCGCTTCCTCGTCGGCAACGGTGATCGGCTCCTCGGTAGCCGCCCAGCGCTGGAAGGCTGCGCTCTCCGGGTTCTCGACCGTGGCTCGGTAGCGGGCGGCGTGGTCGCGAACCTTCATGTGCATGGCCCAGGTGTCGCTGACGGTTCGTGGTCCGCGCTGTTCCCGGTCCCACTGTTCGCCGACCACACGAGCCTGCTGCGCGAGCGTGTCCACGAGCCGCCAGTCCAGGTGTCCGTCCAGGCCGAGCAGCCGTGTTCTCCGTGCGTTCTGGCTCGCCGCGGACACGGCTGCGGCGGTCAGCGCGAGCGCCCTTTCCGGTTCGTTGCCTTCCGGCAGCCGGACGCCGTGTTCCTCTTCCCACTTCCGGAGGGCGGCCAGCGTCGCTTGCTCTTCCGCCCAATACTCAGCGCGGCCGGCGTACGGTGCGGCGGGCTGCTCCGGCACCGGTGCCGGAGCCAATGCCGGTGCCGGCGCCGGTGCCGGTGCGGGTGCGGGTGTCGCTGCAGTGTCTTCCCCGTCGGGCTCTTCGGGCTCGTACGCCTCGATCTCGGCTTCGAGCCGGGCTTGGTCTGCACGCGCCCGGACGAGCTTGTCCCGCTTCGTGAACGGCTGGTCGACAAGCTTCTGGGCCCGGTCGATCTCCTGCTTAAATTCGTTCTCGACGGCCAGGAGCGTGCCGTGCAGCCCGTCGAGTTTCTCCACCACGTTTTCCAGCCGGGAGACCAGGCCCAGCGGGGGTTTCCCGTCGCGGATCAGCCCCACCACGTCATCGATCACGAAGCCGACCTGGCGTACCTCTTCCAAGTCCTCGATGGTGAACCGTGCCGTCTCATTGTTGGCGCTGACCCTGGCGAGGAACCGCTGGCCCCCGAGGGTGGCGATGTGTTGCCAGCGGTGGGGGTCCCCGTATCTGCGGGCGGACATCAGCATGAGGCGGCGGCGCAGTGCCACGGCGGCGTCCTGGCGCCTGGTCACCGTGGTGCCGTCCGGCAACTCCATGGCGAAGGCGTCGCCCTTGGTCTCCGTCCTGCGCCGGCCCGCCCGCTCTGCTGCTTCAGCCAGCCGCTGCGCCTTCGCCAGGGTCTCGTCCCCGGTATCGACGACGGTCCGCAGGTGCTCGTTGGTGCGCCGCCAGCTCTGGTACGCCGCCTCCAGCTGGCGTACTTCCTCGTCCGCCTGGAGCTTCTTGAGAAGCAGCGGGTTGCCGGTGGCCAGCGCCTTGATCTCGCCGAATTCGAGGTAGTCCTTCCCCAGATCGCCATCGAGCGCCCGGTCCTGCTCGTCCGGGTCCCGTCCGGTCCGTACCTGGTCGATGAAGCGGGCCTTGCGCTCCACCGTCTGCCACATGAAGGAGTCGAACGAACCCTCCTTCACCCACCGATAGATCTGCACCGGGAAGCCCATGGAGAAGTGCTGGTTGAACTGGCGGATGATGCGTCCCTCACGCTGGGTCACGTCACTGGGCCGCCATGGGCAGTCCAGGTGATGCAAGGCGATCGCCCGGTCCTGCACGTTGACGCCCACGCCCATGGTGTCGGTCGAGCCGATCAGCACGGCGACCTTGCCTTTGCGGCAGTCGGCGAACAGTTCCTCCTTCTCCTCGGCGGTCCGTGCGCTCTGCGCGTACCGGATGCCGTCCTCGGGAACGCCGCGCGCGACCAGCTGGTCGCGCAGGTAGGCGTAGGCGATGAACCTGCCCTTCTTCCGGGCGTCGTCCGACGGTGTACCCCGGTCCGCGAACACGAGCTGAAGCGCACCGGGCAGCGGGCTCGGAGTTCCCTCACGATCGGTGTAGGTGTGGTTCCGGTACGCCCGCCAGATCTGGGCGATCTTGTCGGCTGCCGCGTCCAGCTTGCCCGGACCGTCCGGGGTCACGCCGACCATCCGCAGATCCATGGCGGCCATCCGGCCGTCGTTGGAGATCTTGAGCAGGTTGTCCACGGCCGGATCGACCAAGCAGTCCCGCACCAGCTCGGCACGGACGGCGATGTCCGCCATGTATTCCCGGTCGCTGTTGGTTGCCGGCACGACAACCGTCTCACTGACATGGCGCGGCACCGGCAGCTGAATGTCGTACTTCGTCTTGACGTCCGCCATGGCCTTCCACAGCTGGCTGAACGGGCGGGCGTTGCGGAAGGCCCCGATGCGTTCCTTGATCCGCGGGATGCCCTCCGGCGAGATCTCCGGGGCGACGACCTCCATCAGGTACTGCGCCTGGAAGGAGGAAAAGGCGGAGATCTCCGCCGCAGCCAGAAGGTCCGGGCGGAAGTAATCCAGCATGACGTACGCCTGGGGCATGGCGTTGGGGAAAGGCGTTCCGGTGGAGCCGAGCCCCACTTTCGGGCCGTACGCCTTCGCCATGCTGCGCAGCTTGACCTTCAGGCCCCGGGCCTGGGCGGATACCGGCAGCGACAGCTCGCTGTTGTTCGCTCCCACCGCCCCGTTGGCGAAGTCCTGAACCTCGTCGACGGCGATGAAGTCGATACCGGTCTGCTCCCAGGCGATGCCGATCGACGACTGTTTGACCAGGTTCTTCTCGGCTCGTTGGCGATGACGCTTGAGGTCCCCTTGCAGACTCTTGATCGTGTCCCGGGACACTGAGGATCGCCCGGCCGCCCGGTCGCTCTGCGCGCCCGCGGCCACCTCCAGGGCTTCGGAGATGAGTGGATCGCCGCCCGGGTTGTGGTCCTGGGAGAGTTCTTTGTCGCTGCCCGTCAACAGCTTGTGGATCCGGGCCCGGTACTCGGCGGTCTGGTCGGCGACGAACTGTGCCTGACCACGCCCGGACATGGGGATTCGGTTGAACAGGCTCTGCGGCAGGATCACCGCGTCCCAGTCGCCCCCGGCGATCTGGGCGACGTAGGCGGTGGCCGTCTCCTTGGTGAACTCGGCGCTGTCGATGGCCAGCACCCGGGCCTGCGGGTAGGCGCGCAGGAAGTCGTTGCGGAAGTCGTTGACCGTGGCGTTCTTCACCACGACGCAGGGCTTGGTGACGGTGCCCAGGCGCTTCATCTCCATCAGCGTCATGGCGATGGTGAGCGTCTTGCCGAAGCCCACTTCGTAGTCGAAGAAGCTCCCACCCGGTTCGGCCAGCGCACGGGCCACGCCGGCCCGCTGATGGGGACGCGGTGTGATGGCATCGGACAGCCCGGGGAACGTGAGGTGGCTGCCGTCTCCCTGGTAGGGAACGTACGAGTTGTGCAGCCGGTTGTATGTCGCGAGCACATCCTTGGTGCGCTCGGCGTCCTGCCACAGCCAGTCGGCGAACAGCCGGTTCAGCTCGTCCGCCTTCGCGACGACCTGCTCGGTCTGTTCGGCCGCCCAGCGCTTGCCGTCCTGGATGTCCTGCGGGCTGGCGTCCTCGTCCGGTTTCGGCGGATGGATGACCAGGGAGGCGCGGCGCAGCAGCCGGTGGGCGAGATCCACGGCGTTGCGTCTCTCGGTGCCGTACACCTTGGTTGCGGCACGCGAGGTACGCACGTGGACGGGTGCGTCGATCTCCCAGTCGGCGCCGGAGCGACGGCTGACCGTCAGGTACCGGGTCTGGAGCAATTGCTGAAGAAACTGCTCGTAGTACTCCGGAGCGATCCAGGTGGCGCCGATGCCGACGTCTTCGATGTCTCCCGGCTGCTTGTCGGGTGGGAGTACCCGGCGAAGGGCAGCGACGTTGGCCTGGAGAGGATGAACCGGCCGGATCTCGTCCGAGACCATCCGGAGGATCTTCTCGGCCTTCTCCAGCTTGTCCCGGACGTTCCCGCTCAGATACTGCGGCGCCGGGATCAGTCGCTGGCTGCCCGGCTCGTTGAAGACCAGGTCGCCGAGTGCCTCCCGGGCCGCTTCCATGGAGGCGGCGCCCAGCAGGCGGGTGATCTCGCCCAGCCGGACCTCGCCGTAGGTGTTGAGGCTGATCGCGAGGGCGTCCTGGGCCGTCTCGGCTTTCGTCACCTCCAGCCGGGGCTTGCCGACCGCCCGGGTGAAGATCGCGGACTTCTTCGCGGTGCCGCTGTCGCGGTCGTAGATCTCCAGAGCGTAGACACCCGCGGCATACGGGTCGGAGCGGAAGGCGCCATGCGTCGAACGGCGGTCCCGCCGGGTCTCGCGGGCGTTGAGGAACCCGTACTTCGCCGTGTGGCCGTCATACTTCTGGTTCAGCTGCGTGCGTAGCCGGCCGGCCTGTTCCTCCTCCCCGGCGGATTCGGCGGCCAGCAGGCCCACGTAGGTGTCCCGCAGGCTCAGCAACGAGCGCAGTTCGTCCGCCGCGTTGCGGAAGACGGGGCGCTCGGTGATTTCCCCGCCGATGACCTGGAGGAAGGTGCCGTCACCCTGATCGAGCAGGGTGCCCTCGGCGCGCTGGAGTTCGTCGCCGAACATCTCGTGGGCCCGGCGCATCCGTTCCATGCGCTGATCGACGGCGGCGCGCTGGGATGCTTGAGGATCCGGAGTCATCGTCAGGCCGGAGTCCCGCGCCTCGCGGCTGATCGTGGCCAGGGCCTCGGAGAGCTGCGCGGGCAGGTCGGCCCCCGTGGCGGGCCGGACCGTCACATCGTCTCTGCCGTACGGGGTGCTGGTCACGCCGATGGTGCCGAGGACTCTCTCGGGATGCTCGGCGAAATAGCGGTTGACCAGTACGTGGGTGTCCGAGCCGACAGCGACCGGTGCCAGGCCGATCCAATCGGGGGGTGTGTCGCGAGGGCTGCCCTCGCGGCGGCGCAGGATCAGTACATCGGTGACCGCCTCCGTCCCCGCGCTCTTGCGGTGCGCTCCGGCCGGAAGGCGTACGGCTCCGACCAGGTCAGCCCGGTCGGCGATCTCCAGTCGGGCGGTCTTGCCCATGGAGTCGAGGGTGTAGCGGCTGGTGATTACGGCGACGAGGCCGCCGGGGCGGGTGAGGTTCAGGGCCTTGACGATGAAATGGTTGTGGGTGGCAAGCCGCAGCGGGTTGTGGACGGGGTCGGTGAGGGCGATCGAGTCGAAGGGCACGTTCCCGATGGCGGCGTCGTAATAGCCGTCGGGGATGCGCGTGGCGACGAAGGACTCTGCCCGGATCTCCGCATCCGGGTGGAGCGCTGCGGCGATCTCTGCGGTGACGGGGTCGAGTTCAACGCCGGTGATCCGGGTGTGGGGTGGAGCGGCTGCCAGGAAGTTCCCGCTGCCGCAGCCGGGTTCCAGCACCCTCCCGCCCTGGAACCCGAGGTCCCGCAGGGCCCGCCAGATCGGTTCGACAAGGGCGGGATCGGTGAAGTGGGCGTTGCGGGTGGTCGCCTCGGCGGCGTTCCACTCCTCGTCGGTCAGCAACGATCGCAGCTCGGCGCGCGACGTGTCGTACTCGGTGGCACGCGGATCGAAGATCTTGGGGACGGCGCCCCAGGAACTCCAGCGCGCCAGCACCGTCCGCTCGGCTGCTGTGGCGGGGCGTTGTTCGTCGCGCAGGGTGTGCAGAGTGCGGAGCGCGGCGAGGTTGGCGCCGATGCGGGCCATCGGGCCGGGTGGGGCAGCACTGGCGGCGATCTCGGCGAGGATGCGCCGCTCCGCCGCCGCCGGCCCGTCAGCGGCGGAAGCGGTGTCCAGAGTCTCGGCGAGCCGGCCGAAGAGGTCTTCGGCCCGCCGGCCGCGCGGCAGGTTCTCGGGGGTCGCGACCTCGTGAACGGTGTCGTCCACGTTCACTCTGACCAGAACGAACGGGGTGGTATCGGAATGGTCCGGGCCGAAGCCGTAGAGGCGGTACTCCCATGGGCCGGCGTCCACGTTGCTGGCAGCCCGGAGTACCAGAGCGCCGCTCTCCGCGGCGGCGTCCAGCTCGGAGAGGGTGCGGGGCGTCTCGTACAGGGTCATGGCGCTAGAGCCGGCGGCCTTCGGCGCGCAGGTCCTCGACGGAGGTGCCCAGCAGCCGGAGGAAAGACGGGGTCAGGTAGTCCAGGAGCTGACGCACCTGTTCGTCGTCGAGGTCGCCCAAGGTGACGGTGCCGTCGATGAGCGCATCGGCGGTGCTGCCGAGCTGTTCGGTGTGCTCCTCCACCCGCCGCAGGCGGGCCGCGAACTGCTCGTCGCTCTCCAGCAACTCGTCGTCGCCCGGGTCGTACGCGGCGCCCGCCTCGGGTGCCAGCCGCACCATCTCGCTCAGCACCTCGTGCTCGGCCTGTGCTTTGAGCAGGCCCAGGCGCCCGACGCGCTGCTCATGGGTCTCACCGGGCGGCTGCGGGTCCGCGATCACCAGCTCGTCCCAGAGGTCGCCGACCTGCTGCTCCACTTGTTCGCCGAGGTTGGTGAAGAAGGCGATCGGGTCGGGGAGGGCCGCGTAGCGCTGGGGAAGCCACCGCCGCCAGTACGCCCGGGCTTCCACGGCGTATCGGTTCATGGTCATGTCGTCGCTCCTTGTGTGGTGATGGCGAGGATGGGGGTGAGGTACGGCTCGTCGCCGGACCATGGGGTGCGGTGCCGGTCGCGGTGCTGCCCGTTGCGGCAGGGCCCGAGCCAGTGGCGGCCGATGCGTTCGATGGCCCGGGAGAGGGCGTCCTGCCACAGGTACGGGGCGGCGCCGACGTCCTCGTCGCCGCCGTACGCCGAGGTGTGCGAGGTCCACAGCGCGGTGAGTTCTTCGACGACGGCGCCGTGCCGCCACCAGCAGCCGCGAGGCAGCTGATCGGTGGTCAGCTCGTACCGGTCGGAGAGCCAGGCCACCCAGGCCACGAACTCGACCCAGAGGGCCGTTCGCTCATCGGCGGGGAGGTTGTCCCAGTGCACCGGAGCGCCCGCCGTGCGGCCGCTGCTGTCAGCTCCGCCGGGCCCGGGGGCCCCCTGCTCCAGCACGAGAACACGCTCACCGAGCAACGCCAGCTCGCCGCTGACGGCCGTCAGCTCGTCCAGGAGGTCGTCGTACCCGTCAGCCATGGCGGGCCACCAGCTGGTGTGCGCGGCGGGTGGCGTCCTTGATCTCCTCGGCCCGCGACCCTTCGTGGGCGCGAACGAAGGACACGAGCGTGGCAGGCGTACGGCGGTGGATCACGAGCCCGCCGCGCTCGGGGATCATGCGGATGTCCGCCGGCTCAAGCACCGGGCGACGGCGCAGCGCCGTGGAGACCGAGACGTTGCCGACGTGGTCGGCGTTGACCGTCTCCACGTCCTCGTCGAACTCGCCCGTCAGACTGCTGTACGCCTTCAGCTCCTCGGGATCCGAGATGCCGCCGAGGAGAATCTTCACCGTCCCGGCGGCGTACATCTTCCGCACGCCGAGCTGGCCCCAACGCTCCTCCGCTTGGGCGTAGGACTGGAGGACGGCCATCACGAAGATGTTCTGCGAGCCGCTGACGCTCATGAGATTGGGGATGTCGGGGAGCGGGGCGACGTTGGCCAGCTCGTCCAGGAAGCAGCCGAGCGGAAGTGGCAGTCGCCCGTTCGGGGCCCGGCCGGCGATCGTCTTGGCCGTGTCGAAGAGTGCCTTGGCGAAGGCGGCGTTGAGTGGCGCGAGGGCGCTGCCCTCCTCGTCCTCCCCGATGAGGAACAGCGTGCCGCCTTCGGTGAGGTACTGCTCGATGTCGAAGACCTCGGCTTCGGGGTCCGGAGCGAAGATCGCGGCGACCTGGTCGTCGTAGAGCGCGACGAAGGGCTGCTGCGCGGTACGCCAGGTGGCGCTCCGCTCCTCTTCGGCCGCGGCGTGCTGGCCGGCGAGGGCTTCGGCGAGGGCGTGCTTGCCCTGCGTGGCGAGCAGGTCGACCGCTTCGCGGTTGTCCGGGTCGGCGGCCCAGCTCACGACGTCCGCCATCGGACGGTGGTTGAGCGCGGCGGCGTGCAGCCAGCAGGTGATGAGCGTCTTGGCGTTGAGGTTGAAGTACCCGCCGTTGCTGGTGCCCTCATCGCTCTTGGTGGTGGCGACCAGGGTTTCGGCCCGTTTCCGGGCGGTCTGGTACCGCTCGCACCCGGTGGTGAGCGGCCAGCGCAGCTGATGCGGCCAGCCGGACAGACCGGTGGGATCGAGCACGCGCACCGTGCCGTACGGCTCGCGGAGCATCGCCGTCGCGTACAGCACATCCGTCTTGGAGCTGGTGGCGAGCACCGTGCCCTGGAAGTCGAGGATGCCGGGCAGGATGATCTGGCTGGTCTTGCCCTCGCGGGGTGGAGCGACCAGCACCACGCTCTCCTCGATCGCGATCCACAGCGGGATGCGGGACGGGTCGGCGCTGCCGATGTGGACGGCGACGTGCCGGATGGTCACCGAGGCGGGGTCGCGTTCGTACATGGCCGGGCGCAGCGACGGGGCGCGGGTGAGGGCCTGCTGTTCGCCCATGGCGCGCTCCAGTTGCGCCGCGTCGGCCCGCCCGGCCGCGCCGGAGATGCTGTGGCGGAGCCACCGGTGCCACCCCCACCGCGCGGTGATGGCGGTACCGATGGTCAGCGCCGCGAAGCTGGTCCAGAAGGCGAGCGGTCCGCCGACTCCGCTGCCGGTTGGCCAGGCGGCGGCCGGATCGGCGGGACGGAGGAACAGCGGCGGCAGCGCCGGGGCCACGGACTCCCAGCTGACGAAGGCCGGCCTGCCGTGGGCCAGTACACCGGAGAGGCAGGCGGCGAGCCACGTCAGCAAGGTGAGCCCGAAGGCGGCGAACAGCGGGATCATCCACACGGCGTCGCGGCCGAGCCGCAGCCGCCCCGCAGTCATGGGCACGGCCGGCTGCGGCATCATGCGGCACCGCCCTTCCGCAACGGGATCATGGGGGCGAAGACCTGTCCCGCTTCCGCCCCGGTCCGCTCGGTCATGCGCCGGTTGGTGTCGGTCAGCCGCACTTCGGTGGCCGTGCGGATGTGTTCCACGAGGTTGATGCGTGCTCCGACTTGCCAGATCGCACGGCCGGGAGCGCAGATGTTGGCGCCGTCCGGCAACGCCTTGCGTGCCCAGGCCGTAAGCCCGAGGTAGTCGGCGGTGACCTCGGCTTCGTCCCGGTCGAGGTGGTACAGCACGCGGGTGGCCGTCAGTTTCAGGATGGCAGCGGCTTCCGGGGCCTCTTCCAGGGAGAGGTCGGCGAGGTGGTGCAGGACGGCCCAGAACGACAGGCCGAGCCTGCGCCCGTACCGCACCAGTTCCTCAAAGAGGCGGGCCACCGGCCGGTGGCTGAGGATGTGCCACGCCTCCTCGACGATCAGCGTCCGCTTCACGGTGTCCCCGGGCTTGATCCACCCGAAGCGGATCCACGGCCCGATGACGGCCATGAGCAGGGGCATCGCTTCGCCCTCGCGGGGCAGCCGGGTGAGGTCGAAGATGATGAGCCGGGCGTCGAGGTCGATGCCCGGCGTGGTCGGGCCGTCGAAGAGCCCGACCAGCTCACGGTCCGGGTTGCACAGCTCGTCCAGGGCGAGGGCGGCGGGCTGTCCCCAGACGGTCAGCTCCTCCGGTTCGACCTGCTGCTGTCCGAGCAGTGCCCGCCGGGGAGCGGTGAGCGCGTCCAGGACGTCGGACAGGCACACCGTCCGCTGCTGTACTCCGGCGGTGCCGACCGCCGTCCGGTGCGCTTCGGACAGCGCGAAACGAGTCGTGGAGGCCAGCGGACCGCCGGTGATGATCTCCACCATCGAGACCAGTACCTTGAACTGGTGCTCCTGCGGGATGCGCGGATCGAGCGGGTTGATCCGGACGCCGTCCACCGCATCGGCGTTGCCGTACACCAGCCGGACGGGGGTGATGCCCAGCTCCCGCGCGATACCGTCCCACTCGCCCGTGCCGTCCTCACCCTGCGCGTCCAGCACACAGAAGGCGCGGTCCCGGAACCGGAGCTGGCGCAGGACGTACGTCTTCTCCAGCGCCGACTTGCCGTGACCGCTCTTGCCGAGCACCAGGACGTGCCCGCTCGGGAGCCGGACCCGGGCCTTGGGGTCGTAGAGGATGAACGGGTCGAAGATGTACGCCTTGCCGCTGTACGCCTCCCGGCCGATGACGACGCCGCGGGGGTCCATGCCGGCCGCGCCGACCGCCGGGTAGAGACCGCAGGCGTTCGCGGTGGTGGAGCGGACGGCCCTGCGGCGGGTCTGGGACTGGGTACGGAGCATGTCGAGCACGGCGTGGTCACCGGCCTTCCGGGAGCAGGCCGCCCGCGAACGGAAGCGTGTTCACGAAGGCGCGGTGGTGTTCCCGATCGCACCACTCCAGCCGCAGTCCACTGCGGGTGGCGGCGTGGCGGAGAGTGTCGGCGTCACGGCGGAGGACTTCGTCGCTCGGCGAGGTGACGGTCAGCCAGCCGGCGAGCCGGATACCTGCGGCGCCGTTGGCGATCTCGCGCATGGTGGCCAGGGACGCCTGCTGTGCTTTCTGTTCGCGTGGGTCCTCGATCCGGCCCGCGCGTTTGTCGGCTTGGCCGAGTTCGTTGGTGGCGTCGGCCATGGCCTCGGTGATGGCCTGCTCGGACGGTACGAGGTCCATGGTGACGGCGACGGACACGATGACGTCCTGGACGTACAGCAGAAGCGGCGCGAGAAAGTTGACACCGGCGGGGAGCAGCGGCCACTCCTTGATCCAGGCGGTTCGGGAGTGCCAGGCCGCACCGTTTTCGGCTTCCCAGCTGCGCGAGGTCATGTGGTCGGCGGGCCGGGCATCCAGTTCGGCCGGCCACGCGGTGACGCGGTCCATGCCGGTGGTGTCGTCGATCCAGTGGCGGGGGTCGTAGGCGTGGTGGAGGTAGGAGGCCAGGGCGCCCTCGTCGAGGTTGCGGACGTGGCGCAGATGGCCGCGCGCCAGGTTGCGGATGAACGCCTCGATCTCCTTGCCGAGAGTGACCGCGTACCCCTCGTGGAGGGTGCGGTACCGGCGGGCTTCGGCCACCAGCTCGGACGTGTACGGGATACCCAGCGCGAGGACGAGCCGCCGGTCCTCGGCGGTAACAGCCACCTGGCGGATCAGCTCCGCGTACGACTGCTCCAGCCAGGCGGGGGCGTTCGGGTCGCGGCGGGCGGCGGCGTCCCGGGCGTGGGTGTTGGGGTCGGTGGGGATGATGCGGGTGATCCATTGCAGTCTCCGGATCCGGCCGCCGTTGTCCGCCGTCGCCTTCAGCAGATACTCGTACGCGCGGATCAGCGCTTCCTTGTCGTCGCTGTCGAGACTGCCGAAGTCGCGCATCGCCTCGACCTCGATGGCGGCGGTGAACAGCCGCTCGTGGGGCTGGAGGAGGATGGTGATCTCACCGAAGGCGGTGCGGGCTGAGATCCACTGGAGATCGCGCGGGATGCCGGGCGGCATCCCGACAGCGGCCGGGCGACCGCTCGCGTACCGGCCCGCCTCCGGCGCTCTGGACCGGTAGAGCAACGAGCCGTCGCGCAGCAGCCGGCGGTGGGTGCGGTTGATCTCGTACCACTTCAGGTAGGTACGACCCCGGTAGGGCGCGAGTGTGCCCCAGGCGCAGCAGCCGGCGATGAGGGTGAAGAGGGCGATCCTGGCGAGGGTGCCGCCGACCGCCCAGGCGGCGATGAGGCCGCCGGTGAAGCCGGTGACGAGGACGAGTTGTTCGTCTCCCTCCAGTCGCCGGCCGAGCAGTCCGCGGGGACGCGGACGGGGAAAGACGAAGGTACGTGCCATCGGGTTACCTTCCGCTGGGGTGGGGCTCGGTTTCGGGCTCAGTGGTGGGCGCCGGGTCTTCCTCGGGTCGGTGCCCGGGCAGGGGAGCTGTCTCCGGCGGTTCGTCCCAGGGGCCGGCCGCCGGGGCGGTGTGCCCGGACGGGACGGCGGTGTCGGGCGGTGAGCCGAGCGGGGTGTCCGGCCTGTCCGTCGCCCGCTCCGGAGCGGGAGCGCCCGGACCGGGCGAGTCGGGCGAGGGTTCCGGGCCGGCGGTGTTCTGGCCGCCACCTGTTTCCGGACCGGCGGATTCCACGCTGCGTTCGGCGGTCTGCTGCACGTGTTCCTTGGCCATGTCGACGGTCTGCTTGCCGGCCACCACGGCGGCGCCCACTCCGGTCGAGGAAGCGGCGGCTTCGCCCGCTCCCGTTCCCGAGCCGGTTCCGGACGCCATGCTGTTACCCGGCTCGCCGCCCGCATCGGCTCCTTGTTCACTCGCGGTCGCGTTGTCTCGCCCGAAGCGGCCGGAGAGTTCCTGGAAGGTGTCACCCGCGTGGCCGCCCAGCTTCTGGGCGCGCCCGGCGAAGTCCTCCCGGGCCTGGTGCATGCCCTGGATGTCGTCGCCCAGGAGGGGAAGGAACTTGGAGAGCTGGAACGGCAGGTACAGCGCCAGCCAGAGCAGGGCGATGGCGGTGAACACCGTGGCGAATGCCTGCCCGACCGACGTGTCGTTCCCGCCACCGCTCGCGAGCATGCCGGTGGCCAGGGCGACGGTCGTGAGCACGACGTACTTGCTGGCGATGATCGCGCCCATGACACCGACCCAGCGCTTCACGTGACTCCACAGGCTCCGGTCCACCAGACCGCTGAAGACGGTGACTCCGAAGACCAGCCCGGAGAGGATGAGGGCATCACGGATGATGAGCGTCATCCAGACCCCGGCCACCGCGGCGAGCAGTGCGAGGGCGAGGAAGGACAGAATGATCGGCCCGCCCGGGATGGCCGCCAGGGTCGCCAGAGCTGCGGTCACCGTCACCACGAG